>JACQJN010000071.1 GCA_016205085.1 Elusimicrobiota bacterium
ATTTCGGGAGGACAGGCTTCTACCCTGGCTCTGTCAGGTTCCACCGAGGAAGCCCAATTTAAGCCCAATAACCGTAAGAAACACTAACCCGAAAACTTCTTTTTCGCTCGTTTGTATGAGTTGGATTTTATCTGTCCTTGTATTTCCTTTCCTTTCTCATCCACATCTCATCCATTCCCAGGAAACTTTCTTTAAGGGTGAGAGTTGTACCCAGTGCCATTCCCAAATCCGTGATGTAGCTCAGCCTCCACGATTGGATTTGGAAACTTCTGAAAGCTATGAGGAGTACGATATTATTATTGTGGGGGGAGGCTTGAGCGGTTTGACCGCTGCTTACACCCTGCGCGATTTAAAAGTTCTTCTTCTTGAAAAAGAAGATAGAGTGGGTGGTAAGGTGCGTCGAGAGTCCTGGGGGAAAGACCGCTATCCTGTGGCGGCGGGCTATATTTCAGATCTTTATCTGGATATCATGAAAGAGATGTTCCGGGATTTGGGGCTTGAAACGCGACCCATCCCGGAGCCTACCAATAGCCTTTTTACAGCCTCGGGGACAATCATCCATGATCCCTTTGGTAAAGGACTTTCACAACTGCCCGAATCCGATGAGGTTAAAGAAACAATCCGTAGGATGATTCGGGATATCCAACTCCTGCTCAAAGACAATGGATTGGGAGAGTTGCCTCCCATCCCTGCCCCCAATCGAATGAGCGCTTTGCATAAACGGTTGGACCGGATTAGTTTTTTTGACTATATGAATCAGAAATATGGGACCAAGATCGCTGAATTCGTGGATGGGTATTCTCTAAGTATATTCGGGATCGCTGCGAAACAGGTCTCCGCATTGACGGGGCTGGTTTTTTTCGTGGCGGATTTCGGTGGTGCTGACAATATCACCTGGGAAGGAGGGACCGGCATTATTTCTGAGAAATTAGCGGAGCGCATTGGCATGAAGCGCATTGAAACGGATGCTGTGGTGACGGCCGTTTCGCAGGACTCCAATGGCGTATGGGTGGTTTATAAAAAAGGAGAGAACCGATACACGAGACGCGCTAAGATGGTGGTAATGGCGACCCCAAGTTTTGTATCCAAGCATTTAATTCTTGGGCTTCCCGGGTGGAAGAAGGAAGCCTTGTCTAAAGTGCGCTATTCCGCCTACGCGATGGCGCTCATTGCCACGAATGAGATTTTATATGAGGATTCTTTTGATCTGTGGAGCGGTATCAAAACGATTTTTACAGATTTATCGCCTACGGGTTGGATTCTTAAAAATAGGGGATCTGTATCCTCTGGAAGTCCTGCCCAGATTCTGCAAGCCTTCATCCCTTTGGGAGAGCGTCAAGGGCGGTCCTTCCTGGAGAGCACTTCTGATGAGGAATTGGCCAGGACGGTCACCTCCGATATGGAGAAAATTTTTCCTGGGGCCGCATCCAAGATCCACGGCATCCGCATCATCCGTTGGGGGCATGCCATGCCGGTGGATTATCCCGGTTACTTGACTCAGGTGAGAATGCAGGTGGCTAAACCTGTGGGGAGGGTATTTTTCGCTTCCGCAGACACCGAGATGCCCTGCATAGAAGGGGCCATTGTCTCGGGGCATCGAGCCGCCCAGGAAGTCCGTCAATTACTTAAAAAAGGCTTTGTGCAGTAGTTGCAGGGCGGATTTTCCTTGGCTGGCTGCGATGATGCAGGAAACTTTGATCTCAGAGGTGGAGATCATCTGGATGTTGATCCGGTGGTCTGCCAGCACCTTAAACATTTTGCCGGCTACTCCCGCGTGGCTTTTCATCCCAACCCCCACGATAGAAATTTTAGCTACCCGTGGGTCTTTTTCGACCGAGCCTGCCCGCATTTTTTTCTGGACAGAAGATAGGATCTTGAGAGTAGGAGCCAAATCTTCCCGGGACACGGTGAAGGAGATGTCGTTGGTGGTTCCGCGGGCGGCTGACTGAACGATCATGTCGACGTTGACCTGGGCTTGGCCTATGGCGGTAAAAAGCTCAGCCGCCGTGCCGGGTCTGTCCATAACATCTCGGAGAGTTACCTTTACCTGATTCTTGTCTAAAGCCAGACCTGTCACCACTGCTTCTTCCATGGGTTTTACCTCCCCAATCCAACTACCTGTATCCTGCATGTCCAATGCATGTGAGATCCGAATGGGCACGTTAAATTTCTTGGCCATCTCAATGGATCTGGGTTGCATCACCTGGACTCCGGAGCTGGCCAATTCCAGCATTTCGTCATAGGAGATTCGCGGGATTCGGCGCGCCTGGGGAACAAGGCGCGGATCTGCCGTGTAGATTCCTCGGACATCCGTAAAAATATCGCAGTGGGAGGCCTTTAAAACCGCAGACAAGGCGACGGCGGTTAAATCGGATCCCCCCCGCCCAAGCGTGGCGACATCTTCTCGAGGGTTCAAACCCTGGAATCCTGCCACAATCACCACTCTGCCCCGGTGAAGTTCCTGACGTAATTTTGATGTCCGGATGTGGGTGATCCTGGCATGAGTATGGAATTCATCCACCACGATACCGGCCTGAGGGCCCGTCAAGGAGATGGCATCAATCCCTCTGGCTTTGATCGCCATGGCTAATAAGGCGATGCCCACCTGTTCTCCTGTAGCCAGAAGCATGTCCAGTTCTCGTTTGTCGGGGTTGGAAACGATTTCTTGGGCTAGAGATATCAGTTCGTCCGTCATCTGACCTGGAGCGGATACCACTGCGACGACATGGTAGCCCTTTTTGAATGTGGCCTTGATTCGTTGGGCAGCCTGGTGGATTTTATCGGGGGTTTCTACCGATGTGCCGCCGAATTTCATGACAAGAATTTTTTTAGCGGTCATGCAGTTTCGATGTGCAGTCCTTTGTTCTCGAAAGAGAGGATTTTGTATTGACTGTGCATGCGATGCTGCGAAAAGGCTTTTTGCATGGCGCGGCCGATTTTCTCCATGTCTTGCGTGTTTTTGGCTATCGCCAAAATAGAAGAACCGGCTCCTGAGAGGGCAGCTCCTAAAGCGCCGGCCCGGTTGGCCTCGAAGATCACCTGCTTCATCCCGGGAAGCAGCCTCTGGCGGTAGGGTTGATGGAAAGCATCCCCCATAAACTCCCGTAGTCCCTCATAACGCCGGTGAGAAAGAGCCCAAAGAAGTCCCGCTAAACGAGATAGGTTCTCCACGGCGTGGTTGCGGGGTATTTGTCGCGGGAGAACCTTTCTGGCTTTTTCAGTGGAGAGTTTCATTTGTGGGATGACTACAATAGCTTTTAGATCGGCAGGCATGGTCCATGTCCTCACCCAAAGGTGATGATTCGTAAAGCCGCTGGAGGCCACTCCGCCATAGAAGGAGGCGGCGGCATTGTCGGGGTGTCCTTCCAAACGTATTGTTTCGGCAAGCGCCGCCCCTTTGGAGCTTTTTCCGCTGATGATTTCAGCCGCTGCCAGGGCGGCAAGCCTGGCGGCCGCGCTGGCTCCCAATCCTCTGGAGATGGGGATGCCGTTTCTGATCCATAGGGATAAGCCTCGACCACGCAGTTTCCCTTTCAATTTATTGAGCAAGATTTGACAAATGAGATTTTGGGTATAGGTAGAAAGTCTATCATCGGATTCTCCTTCCATCCGAACCTCAATGCCGGAGCCGGAAGTCAGGCGTACTTCCAACTCCTGGTATATTTTTAGCGCTGCGGCTAGAACGTCGAAGCCGGGACCTAGATTTCCGGAGGAGCCAGGAACACGTATGTAGACGGATTTCATTTAATCGCTTTTTCGATATCTTTTATGTGGGGGGCTACGACTTTAAACTTGGGGCAAACTTTCAGGGGTTGGGAAGGGTCTTTAAGGCCGTGACCGGTTAAGATGCAGACGATCTTAAGTTGCGAGTCCTTGAAATAACCGGATCGGACTAATTGGATCAGGCCGGCGATGCCGGCGGCACTGGATGGTTCGCAAAATATACCTTCTGTTTTTGCTACCAAGGTATAGGCATGCAGAA
>JACQJN010000072.1 GCA_016205085.1 Elusimicrobiota bacterium
ATCATTAAGGAGGCGCTTCCCAATGCCATGTTCCGAGTGGAAATTCCTGGAGGAAAGATCGTGCTGGCGCATATTTCCGGAAAAATGCGGATGAACTACATTAAAATTCTACCGGGGGATAAAGTGCGCTTGGAGCTTTCTCCTTATGATCTTACTCGCGGAAGGATTGTGTATAGAGAAAGATGAAAGTACGGGCTTCCGTGAAACCGATTTGTCAAAAATGCAAAGTCATACGTAGGCGTAGGGTTTTGCGGGTTTTATGTTCCAACCCACGCCATAAACAGAGGCAAGGATGAATCCCATATGGCAAGAGTAGCGGGGGTAGATTTACCCAAAAATAAAAGGATCGATATTGCCCTTGGCTATATTTATGGAGTGGGAAGACCTTTGGCTAAGCAAATCTTGGCGAAAGTCGGAAATCAGATTGATCCCGCTACCAGGGTCAAAGATCTGACCGAGGCGCAGGTGGGGCTCTTAAATTCCACCATCACCAAAGAATACAGGGTGGAGGGAGAGCTCCGCCGTGAGATCCAGCAGAACATCAGGCGATTTATTGAAGTGAATAGCTATCGGGGCCTGCGACATCGTAGGAATCTTCCGGTTCGCGGACAGAGAACTAAAACTAATGCCAGGACGCGGCGAGGACGTCGGAAAACGGTAGGTTCCGGTAAATCGGTCGGGCCGGCGGCGCCAGCCAAAGCGGCTCCTGCTCCCGCCAAGGCTCCGGAACCCAAAAAGTGAGATAGGAGAAATAGAATGCCTGAAGACAGAAAGCAAGAGGTGCCTCGATCCGGTTCGGCACAGCCTCCCAAGCCTGCGCCCAGGGGGGGAGCACGTAAAAAATCTTGGAGAACCGTCACTTTTGGAAAGGTGCATATCCAATCTTCGTTTAATAATACTATCGTCACGGTGACTGATGAAAAAGGAGACGCCTTGGCATGGGCTTCTGCCGGTGCCAGTGGATTTAAGGGAACGAAGAAGGGGACTCCCTTCGCGGCTCAGATGGCGGCCAGCAGCGTGGGCCGCAAAGCCATGGAGTTGGGAATTAAACAGGTCGCGGTTTTTGTGAATGGCCCGGGACCGGGGCGCGAGACGGCAATCCGTGCTTTGCAGTCTGTAGGGCTGCATATTATTTCCATCAAGGATGTTACCCCCTTGCCGCACAATGGTTGCCGCCCTCCAAAATTGAGGAGAGTCTAGTGGCTAGGTACATAGGACCTGTTTGTAAATTGTGCCGTCGGGAACAGATGAAACTGTTTCTTAAAGGGGATAAATGCTTTACCCGGTGTGTGTTGGAAAAGAGAGGCACACCTCCCGGGATGGCGAGACCTCAAAGAGGAAAGATGTCGGAATACGCCGTTCGCCTTCGCGAAAAGCAGAAACTTAGGCGGATGGTATCGATGACGGAACGGCCTTTCGAGCACCTTTTTAGGAAGGCTTCTAAGGCCACGGGCAAGACGGGAGAGGCGTTGCTTCAATATCTTGAATTTCGACTGGACAATATCGTGCGGCGATTGGGGTTCTGTATGTCTTTAAAGACGGCCCGCCAGATGGTTCTGCATGGACATGTTCGGGTAAACGGCCAGGTGTTGAATATCCCTTCTTTCGGACTCAAACCGGGAGACCATGTTTCTTTGGATCCGGCCCTAAAAGAGAACTTGGCGGTAAAACTCGGATTGGAGGCGGCGGACAAAAAGGGGATTCGCCCCAGTTTTCTGGAATTCAATGCCCAGGAACTGACGGGGAAGTTGTTGAGGATGCCGGCGCGGGAAGAGATTTCATTTCCGGTTCAAGAACAATTGGTCGTGGAATATTATTCTAAGTAGGAGGATAGAAATGCCAGTAGCTTATAAGGAATTGGTTTTGCCTCAGAAGTTAGAATGGGATGAAAAGATCCACACGGATTCTTATGGGAAGTTTGTGGCCGAGCCTTATGAAAGGGGGTATGGACAAACGGTAGGCAATTCTTTAAGACGCGTTCTGCTATCTAGCTTGGATGGGGCGGCAGTGACGGCCGTTAGGATTGAGGGTGCCAGACAGGAATATGGGACATTGAATGGTGTCCGGGAAGATGTGATCAATATTCTCCTCAATCTCAAGAAGCTGAGGATCAGATTGTTCTCCAACGGGCCTGAGACGGTTTATCTTTCGGTCAAGAAAGAGGGACCGGTGAAGGCCAGTCAGATTCAGGAGAACTCCAATATAGAGATTGTGACGCCGGATTTGGTCATCGCCAATTTGGAGTCTGGGGGTAAGTTGGACATGGAAATTGAGATCTCTCGGGGACGCGGGTATGTCCCTGCGGAGGAAGCACGTGGGCAATCGCAGTTGCCGGCAGGATTTCTTCCGGTGGATGCACTGTTTTCTCCCGTGGTTAAAGTGCATTACGATGTGGAGAATGCCCGTGTGGGTCAGATCACAGATTATGACCGGTTGGTCTTGGAGATTTGGACAGATGGAGCCGTCAAACCCCGGGAGGCCCTTTCCAAAGCGGCCAAACTCATCCGTGAGTCAATTGATATATTCATCCCTCCCGAGGAGACCGCCTCTGCTTTGCCGTTGGGGACCGAGGTGGGAACCGAAGGATTGCAGGAAGATTCTTTGACTCCAGCGGGAGGTTCTGTTCCCTTGGATGCCAAGCTTCGGGATCTTTTGGATCAACCCGTAGAAATGATTGAACTCTCTTCCCGAGCTGCCAATTGCTTGAAGGTGGCTCGGATCCGGACGGTGCGGGATTTGGTTCAGAAGAGAGACGAGGAGCTTTTAGCCGTTAAGAATTTTGGCAAAAAATCCCTGGATGAGATTAAAGAGCGCCTCAAGGATTTGGGAATTTCATTGGGGATGCAGGTATAGGTATCTGTGATTCAGAAAATAAGGTATTATGATTAAAAATTTGGGGGGGAGGAAACTTTCTAAAACAGGCTCACACCGAAGAAGGATGCTGGCGAATATGGCAACCAGCCTTCTTCTTCAGGAGAAGGTGCGCACCACGGTGCCTAAAGCCAAGGAACTGCGCGGGATTACGGATCGTATCATCGTTTTGGCTCGCCAGGGCAATCAGCGGGAGGTCCGCCGCATCTTAAGGGATAAGACGGTGACGCAGAAGCTTTTCGAGGTTCTTGTTCCGCGATACAAGGACCGACCTGCCGGATTCACCCGGCTTTATCGGTTGGGCAGGCGGCAGGGGGATGGGGCTGAGATGAGCCTGGTGCAATTAATAACCTAGAATGTTAGATTATCTCTTCAGCCTATTCTCCAATGACATGGGGATCGATTTGGGAACAGCCAATACCCTTGTCTATGTTAAGAACCATGGAATTATTTTGAGGGAACCATCCGTCGTGGCCATAGACCGTGAAACAAGGAAGGTTTTGGCTGTAGGGGCTGAGGCTAAGCAAATGCTAGGACGAACTCCGGCCAATATCGTAGCCATTCGGCCCCTGAAAAATGGCGTTATTGCGGATTTTGAAGTGACTCAGGAGATGATCAAATATTTTATTAGGAAGGTACACAACCGCAGAAGCTTGTTGCATCCTAGGATTGTGATCGGCATTCCCTCCGGAATCACCGAAGTGGAGCGGCGGGCGGTTCAAGAAT
>JACQJN010000067.1 GCA_016205085.1 Elusimicrobiota bacterium
ATTTTATGGTGCTCACCAGCCGCGAAAAAGCGTTGACCAGCTCTTCCGATCCCGTCCGGGTGATTGTGGCCAGGCAGGATATTCCCCCGCGTACGGTTTTAAGGAAGGATTTGGTGGAGGAGGTCAGCATACCCAGAAAGTTTATGCAGCAGGACGCCTATGAGGTGCGCTCGATGGCGGATATAAATCGGGTATCCAATTTGGTGACGCAAGTCCGCGTCCCAAAGGGAAATCAAATCACGGAATCAGCCCTGATGAGCTTGAGTCCTGAGGCGGGACTGTCGGTGAAGGTTCCTCCGGGATATCGAGGGGCGGTATTGAGCGTGGATAATGAATTTTTACACCTGGTAAAACCTGGAGATCGTGTGGATATATTAGTGACTTTTGATGCCTTAATGGCGGACAACCGCAAAGAAAAGGTGACCGCCACCATTTTGCAGAATGTGCTTGTGTTGGGGGTTGGAACCAATTTGGGGCAGGGTATGACCTCGGAGCAGGCCAAAGCGAAAAAAGGAACAGAGCAGTCCTTGGAGGCTTTTTCGGAGAAGGGGGTATTGAGTTTGGCCTTGAATCCCAATGAGGCCCAGTATTTGGCTTTGGCTACCAAGCAAGGAGAGCCGACGGTGGTGGTGCGAGGGTTGGGGGATGTGGAGATGCACCCCATGGAGATGGCCAGTTTTAGGAAGCTGTTTAGATGAACAACAGGGGCAACAACATGACCAAGCAGGGGTACCCGCAAAGCGGGTCTGCGCGGAAATGGTTGAAGCTCGGGAGAGCGGAAACCATGAGCAACAACAGATGCTTCAAGTTATTGTGTGGACTTTTCTTACTCATCCTTCATCCTTCATCCTTCATCCTTGTCCCTGTTTGGGCTGCGGGTGCTGACTTGGTTTCGGTAAGTGCCGATATCGTGGAGATTTCAGGTTCCGTCCAGACCCAAAAAGGCTTCGGCTGGAACCAACTGCTGGAGTTTCAGGAAAAGGAAATTCCGGGCATCATTCGGATAGGGGATTTTGCCCGAAAGACAGCCCTCTCCACAACCTTAAGACTCCTGGAGACGGAAGGCAAAGCTCAATTTTTGGCCAACCCCAAGGTCATTACCAAAAGCGGGACCCAGGCCAATTTTGTGGTGGGCGGTGAGATTCCCTTCCCCTCGGTCAACAACCAGGGGGTGGGTGTGGATCTAAAAAGATTCGGTATCATTCTGAATATGTTGCCGGTCATTCTTTCCAAAAAAGATGAGAGGATCAATGTGCAGCTGCAATTGGAGGTTTCTAATCCCGATTTTTCCAAGCCGGTCACGATCCAGAACGTTTCGGTGCCCTCCATCGTCACCCGACAGGTACAGACGGAGGTGGAGCTAAAATCCGGAGAGACTTTGGTGATCGGAGGCTTAAAGCGCAGCAGCAAAAATGTGACCAAGACCCGGGTGCCCATTCTGGGCCACATCCCTCTTTTAGGACTTTTATTCACGAACTCGGATGTGTTGGAAGAGCAGACTTCTCTGTTCCTGTTCGTGACGGTGGAAATCGTCAAAGGATAAAGCATGGCTGGCGGCGGCGGTCGCGTCATCACTTTTTCAGGTCCCAAGGAAGGCGTAGGGAAATCCACCGTCGCCTTGAATTTGGCTCTGGCTTGGGCCGGGATGCAGGAACGAAATGTCCTGATTGTTCATTTGGATCCCCTGTGCCGCCAGGAGCATTCTTTCCTTCTTAACTTAAGCCCTCCTTCCATCGCGGATCTGATACAGACGGTAGGGAAGGAATCCATCAGTATCATGGGCAAACTCCTCAAGGGAAAAATCCCGATGTCTCCTTGGGGGGTTGGCGTTTTACCCTTAGCCTACAAGAGAGCGGACATTCAAAAACTTTCTCCGGATTTGGTGTTGTCGGTTCTTTCCAGCTTGGCGGATTCCTATGATCTTTTTCTGGATGTGGATCCTTATTTTCCCATGCAGGTTTTTGCTTTTGACATATCGGATCTGGTGTTTTGGATCAGCCTGCCTCAAAGGGCGCATTTTGAGGCCACCGTGAGCCTTTTCGAGGAGATTCGGGCCCTGCATTTCGCCTTGGAGAGGTTCGATGTGGTCATCAACCAACACAATCTGCCGGGGGCTCTCCACGCCAGGGAAGTGGACAAATTTTTTCAGGCACTTGAAAAGAAGGTGCTGGCCTATTTGCCATGGGAGGATGCCATCCCTGCTTTCGCCAACACCCAAAAGATTTTGGTGGCGGAGCAGTCCCAGGCGGAATGGGTCAAAAGCTTAAGGATTCTTTTGGGCCGGTTGTTGGAATTAAAACCCGTGGACAAACATTGGACGCTCTCCGTTTCTCAAGGAGAATTCACCCAGGGAGCGGATATCTTATGGAAACCTACCTCAGCGATCAAGGGAGAGGGTGCCCTGGGAGCTTCCGCCGCCGCTTTGAGGCAGAGGGCGGATCCCAACCCTCCCTTTTGGAATGATTTGAAACAGAAGGTCCACAAAGAGGTGGTCCGGGCTTTGGAGATGCAGCGCATCCGCATCTCGGACAACTCTGATCAGAACCAGGAGCTCCGCCAGAATGTGGAAGCGATAGCCGACGCTTTGCTTCAGAGGGAGTCGGGGCTGCAGTTTTCCCGGGATCAGCGTACCCGGTTTTTGACGGAACTCCTGGATGAGATTTTGGGGTTGGGGCCTTTAGAGGAGCTGATGCGTGATGTGGCGGTAACCGAAATCATGGTGAATGCCCCCGATCGAATCTATGTGGAAAAGGCCGGCAAGCTGACGCTGACCCATTACCGTTTCCGGGATGAGGAGCAAATTGTCCAGGTGATCAAACGCATCGTGGCTCCCATCGGACGCAGGATAGATGAGTCGGTCCCTCTGGTGGATGCGCGGTTAAAAGACGGTTCCCGCGTCAATGCCATCATCCCTCCCTTGGCGGTTTCAGGGCCGACGCTTACCATCCGGCGCTTTTCAGCCAAGCCCTATGGGCCCCAGGATCTGATTTCCAAAGGCAGCGTGACTCCTGAAATTCTTCAGTTTCTGGAGGCTTGCGTGAAACTGCGTAAGGACATCATTATTTCAGGAGGAACGGGCACCGGAAAAACCACATTTTTAAATTTGCTTTCCTCCTTTATCCCTGGAGATGAACGCATCGTCACGGTGGAGGATACGGCGGAGTTGAAGCTGATGCAGCAGCATTGGGTGCGCTTGGAGAGCCGTCCCGCCAATATAGAGGGCAAGGGGGAGGTCACCATCCGCGACCTGGTCAGAAACTGTCTGCGCATGAGGCCGGACCGCATTGTGGTGGGGGAGTGCCGCGGATCGGAGGCCTTGGATATGCTCCAGGCCATGAACACGGGCCATGAAGGGTCCTTGGCTACCATCCATGCCAATGCCCCGCGGGATGCCTTGACGCGGTTGGAGGCTATGTGTTTGATGGCGGGCGCGGATCTGCCCATTTGGGCCTTGCGCGAGATGATCTGCTCTGCGGTCCATCTTCTGGTTCAGTTGACCCGCTTTTCGGATGGCAGCCGCAGGGTGACGGCGGTGACCGAGATTACGGGCCGCGAAGAGACTCAAGTTTTGACCCACGATCTGTTTACGTTTGTTCAGATGGGAGTGGATGGCAACGGCAACGTGCTGGGGGAGTATAAGCGTTCCGGGAAACCACCTAAGTTTTATTCCGAGTTTGCGGCCAAGGGAATCCCGGTCCCCACGGAGCTGTTTAGGTGAAGAGAACTGGTTGCCGGCTATTGGCTGGTTTTTTTGTCCTAGCTACTAGCTACTGGCTACTGGCTACTTCTTCATTTGCCGGTATTTTCAGCGACGACCAGATGGACAGAATCCTTTGCGCCCAGAAAAGGATGCAGCTTTTTTATTATTACCTCACTCCTGACCGGGATCCTCAGATTGCCCGCTATCCCTTAGAGTGTCCCAAGGGCGTTAAGGAGACGATTGTGATGCCGGAATGGATCGGCAAAGTCCTCCCCAATATGGTAGGCCGTTCTGTTTGGCAGGACCCTCAGGAGGGGATTTTGCACGAAGCCCAGTTATGGCAGGCGCCCATATCGGTGCTGTACGAATTTTTTGAGATCACCAAGAGGACTTTTCCTCCTGAAAAGGAAGGATCCGGTATCGTTCCGGGGCTTTTGGTCAAGGAATATGCCGATAGCCGGGTCCGGTTCCAAATGTCCCTGGATCGGCTGTACCGGTCTCGGCTGGGAGACTCCTTGGGGGGAAGGGGGCGGTCTCTCTTGGCCACTCTGGATCTCATCCTGAAGGAGATGGAATCCATCGCGGATGCCATCTCCAGCACTAAACCGACGGCCTATGCCCAGGCCGTTTCCGCCATCTCCACGCTTTCGGATAGGACTTTCTACCAGCTGATGTCTCCTCCGCGGGGACTGCAACTGCCCAATACTCCTAAGCCTGTGTTCGGGATGTTTTCCTTGGCCCTGAAGGGTTTGGGAACGCTTTTGATGGCCCTTGCTTTTTTAAAGCTGGGTAATATCAATCAGGAGAAAATTTCCCAGTTCATCCAGGATTATATGACCCGGCGCTCCAAGTATGCGGAGGAGTTTAATCGCCAATTCATTCAAGTCAAGGTGCAATACTTGTTGTTGGCCCCGTTTATCCTGTTCTCTTTGATGGGGCTTTTGACGTTCAATCTGTTCGGAATTCTCATTTTCTCATCAGTGGGGCTTTATTTGGGGCTGAAGGCTCCGGAGTGGGTCTTGAACTATGTGCGCGAAAAACGGGGCAAGCAGATCGAAGGACAGTTGATGGACGCCTTGATTCTTATGGGAAACGCTTTGAAATCCGGCTTGGATATCGTCCAGGCTTTTGAGATGGTGCACCGCGATCTCCTGCCTCCCATTTCGGATGAGTTCGGATTGGTCATCCGCAACTATCAGTTGGGGACGCCTTTTGAAAAAGCCCTGGAAGGGTTGGAGGAACGGATCGCCAGCCGACTTCTTTCTTATATGGTGAAGGCCATCGTCATCCAAAGGCAGGTGGGCGGCAATCTGACCAAGATTTTCGACCGTATTATCGAGAATATTCGGGAAGAGGGCAAGTTGGAAGAAAAGACAAAGAGTTTGACGGCGCAACAGAGGATCCAGTCCATTGTGGTGGGGGTCATGCCCTGGATCATGCTGGCCATCATGTTTATGTTTCAGGGAGCCACGATGGCCAAATTCTATTTCAGCCCCATCGGAATGTTGGTCCTGTTTTTCTGCGCCATCTGGATAGCGATCGGGATGAAAATTGTGAGCTCCTTGGGGAATATAAGGGTATGAACATAGGGGATATGGTCATGTTGGGCATTGCCGGTACGGGGGCCATCTCCACCAGCGTTTTTATTCAGAGGCTTTTTTCTTCTTTCGGATCGGAACGGGAAATGTCCCTGGCCAGTTTGGCGCAGGGGAAGGTGGGTGAGAGTTCCAGTTTCGCGGCCTTAAATCCCAGCGGGGGGTTGGGAGATCGGTTGGATTTGATGGTTTTGAATTGGTTCGGATTAAAGGCTAAGCTGGAGGAGAGGTATGTCCTGATGGGGAGTCCGGTTTTTCCCACTCCCCTTCAGATGTTGCATTATAAAGAAATGGCGGCGATCATTCTGCCGGCATTTATGTTTTTGATGACCTATAGTCCGCTGGCGCTGGTGTTTATGCCGCTCGGTTTTTTTCTCCCGGATGTATTTTCTTCCGCCAAAATTCAGGGCCGCCAGGGAGAAATCCTGATCCATTTCCCCACCCTGGTGGATTTGGCTGCCTTGACCATCGAGTCGGGGTTGGACTACATGTCCGCTTTTGACCGCATATTAAAGACGGCCTACCGGAAGACGGAACTGGAGCTGGAGGTGGAGAAGACTTTAAATGAGGTGCAGCTGGGATATTCCCGCCGCGAAGCCTTGAGGCGTTTTGCCGTGAGGACGGGGATTCAGGAGGTCCGGTCCTTCGTGGGGCTGATCATACAATCGGATGAGCTGGGCACGAGCTTGGTGGATTTGTTGAGAAATTTTTCGGCGGACATGAGGTTCAGACGCTTAAGCCGAGCCGAAAAACTGGCGGCACAAGCGTCTACCAAGATGCTC
>JACQJN010000036.1 GCA_016205085.1 Elusimicrobiota bacterium
AACGGAGCGAGGATTTCGTCCGAATTGCCCCGGCACGCGTAAGAAACTCTACGCAACAGGGTGCTAAAGAGGAACCTCAGCGGAAACCACGCTTCTGGCGTGGTTTTTTAATAGATGAAATTTAAAGAAAGCGCACAAATCATTCAAAACCTTCTCAATGAACGTATATTGGTGCTGGACGGGGCCATGGGCACCATGATCCAGTCTCTCTCTTTAAAACCGGAAGATTTTGGAGGACATGCCCTGGATGGCTGCAACGAACACCTTAACCTCTCCAAACCGGAGGCCATCCTGGTCATTCACCGTGCCTACCTCCAAGCAGGGTGTGATATTATTGAAACCAACAGCTTCGGCTCCAGCCGCATAGTACTTGCGGAATACGGCCTCCAGAACCAGGCCCTGGAAATCAGCAAAGCCGCCGCCATCCTCGCCCGAAAGACGGCCGATGAATTTTCAACTCCGGATCACCCACGGTTTGTGGCTGGCTCCATGGGACCCACCACCAAAACCCTCTCGGTGACGGGAGGAATCTCATTCCAAGAACTGCTCTCCGCCTATCAGGAACAGGCCACAGGGCTTCTGCAAGGCGGCGCGGACATCTTGATTCTGGAAACCACACAAGACACATTGAATCTGAAAGCCGGCCTTTTAGGAGTGGAGGAGGCCTTCCAAAAAATAGGATTTCAGGTTCCCGTTATGGTCTCGGTGACCATAGAAACAATGGGAACCATGCTGGCCGGTCAAGGGGTGGAAGCCCTGTATCTGGCCCTGGAACACCGCAACCTACTCAGCATAGGGTTAAACTGCGCTACAGGCCCTGATTTTATGACGGATCACATCCGCACCCTCGCGGGTATTTCCCGGTTCCACATCTCTTGTATCCCCAATGCCGGGCTTCCGGACGAGCATGGCCAATATCATGAAACTCCGGAATCCCTGGCTCGGAAATTGGAACGTTTTGCCGATCAAGGCTGGCTGAACCTGGTGGGTGGCTGCTGCGGCACCACGCCGGAACACATCCGGCTCATCCAACAGATGCTGGAAGGCAAAAAACCCCGCCGCTTCTCCTCTCCCAGGAGGTCGGCGGTGAGCGGCCTGGAGCCTTTGCTCATTGAAGAGGACCGCCGTCCCATCCTGGTGGGAGAAAGGACCAACGTCATCGGTAGCCGCCTATTTAAAAATCTCATCCTGGAGGGAAAATGGGAAGAGGCGGCCGAAATCGGACGGAGACAAATCAGAAACGGAGCCCACATCCTGGATGTTTGTTTGGCCAATCCAGACCGGGATGAAAAAACGGACATGGCCGCCTTTATCTCCCAATTGGTCAAAAAAGTCAAATCTCCCCTCATGATTGACACCACCGACTTCAAAGTCTTGGAGGAAGCCCTGGTCTATTGCCAGGGAAAATGCGTCGTCAACTCCATCAACCTGGAAGACGGGGAAGAGCGGTTCCAAAAGGTAGTGCCCCTGATCCGCCAATACGGGACCGCCGTCGTGGTAGGCACCATTGATGAGGACAAACAGCAAGGGATGGCGGTCACCTGGCAACGCAAACTGGAAATTGCCCTGCGCTCCCACAAACTTCTGACAGAAAAGTACGGCCTCCGAGAAGAAGATCTTTATTTTGACGTGCTTGTCTTTCCGGTGGGAACAGGAGACAAAAACTACTACGGCTCCGCCATCCAGACCATAGAAGGACTCCGGGCCGTTAAGAAGGCTCTGCCTCTATCGAAGACGATCCTGGGCATCTCCAATGTTTCATTCGGACTGCCTCTGGCCGGACGTGAGGTACTCAACGCGGTATTCCTGCACCACTGTGTGGAGGCGGGGCTGGACTTGGCCATCGTCAACGCCGAAAAACTGGCGCGCTATTCCACCCTGCCAGAGGAAGACAAACGAATCGCCGAACAGATTCTCTTCTGGAAGGGGCCTCAAGATCCCGACTTCCCCAAAGATTTCGATGCCATTGCGGAATTCTCAGCCCATTTCAAGGAGAGAAAGGAGACAGCCCCCAAACAGGACCGGAAAAAACTGCCTGTGGAGGAGCGGCTGGCTCAATGCGTAGTGGAAGGGTCCAAGGAAGGGCTTCTGGAGGATTTAGAGGAACTTTTGGCCCGTAAGAAGCCTCTGGAAATCATAAACGGCCCTCTCATGAAGGGAATGGATCAGGTAGGCCGCCTTTTTGCCGCCAATGAAATGATCGTGGCGGAAGTCCTCCAATCCGCGGAAGCCATGAAAGCCGCTGTCGCCTACTTGGAACCCCGAATGGACAAGTCGGACAGCTACTCCAAAGCCAAGATCATCCTGGCCACGGTGAAAGGAGACGTCCACGATATCGGCAAAAACTTGGTGCACATCATCCTAAAAAATAACGGATACGAGGTGGTGGACTTAGGCATCAAGGTAGCGCCCGAAACACTCATAGAGGCGGCTCGCAGGGAGCGCCCTACCCTCATAGGACTTTCCGGACTCCTGGTGAAATCGGCCCAGCAGATGGTGGCGACGGTGGAGGACCTCAAATCGGCCGGCATCTCCACCCCTGTCCTAGTGGGAGGAGCGGCCCTCTCCCCTAAATTTACCGCCAGCAGGATCGCCCCGACCTACGGCAATCCGGTAGCCTATGCCAAGGACGCCATGCATGGCTTAGACATCGCCAACCAACTGACCGACTCCAGAAAGAAGAACTCTTTCTTGAAAAAAAATCAGGAGTTGCAACTCTCCCTGTCCTCCGCTTCTTCCATTGTGGTGGAAATGCCTTCTCTCAATGGAGCCTCAGAGCGGAAAATCACATACAATCACCTAATCCCCACCCCACCCGATCTTAAGTTGCATGCGCTGGACAAATTTGATATCGAAAAAATATTCAGCTACATCAACCCGATCATGCTGTACGGAAAACATCTGGGCTTGAAGGGAAACCTGGAACAAAGGCTCAAGGATAAAGACTCCAAAGCGACGGAGCTGCTTCAGCAGATGACCGAGCTTCAAAACGAAGTGCTGGCCAAAGGACTCCTGAAAGCCAAAGCGGTGTTTCGATTCTTTCCCACCCAAGCAGAAGCGGATTCCCTATCCCTTTATAAAACACCCGATGGAAAAGAATCCCTGGAAACATTTACATTCCCCAGACAATCCACGGGCGAACGCCTGTGCCTCGCGGATTTTGTGCTGCCCAAAGATATGGGAATGGACTACACCGCCCTGTTTGTGGTCACCTGCGGTTCGGGGATTCCGGAGCTGTCCACCCGCTTAAGGGAAAAGGGGGAGTATTTTAAATCCCACGCCCTGCAGGCGTTGGCCATTGAATCGGCCGAGGCTTTTGCGGAACTCCTGCATGAGAAAATCCGTCAGATGTGGGGAATCGGAGATCCTCCCAACATGACCCTGAGAGAAAAATTCCAGGCCAAATACAGGGGACTGCGCGTCAGTTTCGGGTATCCGGCCTGCCCGAATTTGGAAGATCAGGTCAAACTCTTTAAACTCCTTCAGCCTGAAAAAAACGCCGGCGTTCGCCTCACCGAAGGCTTCATGATGGAACCCGAAGCCTCCGTCAGCGCCCTGGTCCTCCACCACCCCGAAGCCCGGTATTTCTCCGTTGGGACAGAAACCATTTCAGCCTAATCCCACGGATGCTTGATTTACTCAGAGGGGAACAGTATACTTAAAACAATGGACTTTGAACTTGTTCTAAATGAGTTAATTGAAAGCTTCAATAAGGAAAGAATTCGCTATGCCCTTATAGGAGGGTTCGCCCTCGGAGCGCTAGGCGCTCCCCGCGCCACCATGGATCTGGATTTTCT
>JACQJN010000037.1 GCA_016205085.1 Elusimicrobiota bacterium
AGATGAACTGGAAGTTAAAATAGGAGAAGACAAAAGCCAGTACGCCACCGCTCAGATAACTTCCCTAATACATCCCGGCCCTGGCCGCATCGATCCCCCCTGTCCCCACCATTTCAAAGTTGGCGACCGGTTTTGGTGCGGGGGTTGCGACTGGCAACACCTGGACTACTTCCGTCAACTGGCCATGAAAAAAGAACTTGTCCGGGACGCCCTGGAGCGAATCGGCAAAATAAAAAATCCTCCCATCCCGGAGCCTATCTCTTCTCCTGACCCTTGGAGGTACCGCAACAAGGTGCAGGTTCCCGTGGGAATAAGGCGGGGTGCGCTCCAAATTGGATTCTACCATCCTGGAACACATGAGATCGTGGATTTTAAAGACTGTCTCGTCCAGCCCGAACTATCCGTCCGGATCGTCGCCAAAATCAAAGCCATGGTTCATAAATATAGTTGGGAAGGGTGGCTCCGACACATTTTTATCAGAACCAACGAGAAAAAAGAGGCCTTGGTGGCCCTGGTCACACGAAACCCTCACTTTACTCACAGACCAGAATCCGTTCAAGAGCTGATCCGAACATTTCCCGCTATCGTCAGTCTCTACCAGAACATTCAACCGGCCCAAACCTCCGTCATCCTGGGGCCCCGCTGGGTTAAATTGTGGGGGAAGGAAAAAATGGAGGAAACGATCGGAAAAATAAATCTGGCGGTCTCTCCGGGGGCTTTTCTTCAGGTCAACACGAGGGCCACGGAAAAACTGTACCAAGCCGCGGAGAAATCCCTGCTCTGGAACAATACGAATCCCGGCACTGTTTTAGACCTTTACTGCGGGGCGGGAGCCATCGCCCTTTGGATATCCCCGTACGTCTCCCAAGTGGTGGGTATCGAAGAGAATAGAGAAGCGATTGGGGATGCCATTGAAAACGCCAAGAAAAATAAAATCCGGAACGTTCAATTTGCATCGGGAAAAGTGGAGGCGGTCCTGCCGCGTCTTCGGATTTCTCCGGATGCCGTCATTCTGGACCCGCCGCGACGCGGCTGTTCCCTCTCGGTTCTAAAACAAATCCGGAAACTAGATCCCAGACGCATCCTATACATCTCCTGCAATCCCGCCACATTCGCACGGGATCTAAGGATTCTTATGGATGAAGGGTTTAGGCTGCTGCAGGCGCAGCCCGTGGATTTGTTCCCGCAAACATCCCACATAGAAGTTATCGGACTTTTAGAGCGTCAGAAGAATTGTTGAGCTGAGTCAAAAAGAAGGGACTCTCCAGCGATTCCGGTTGAGAGCTGTGCCGGAATATCTGAGCCAAAAGAGTGTAACTCTCCCGCTTGATGCGGTTAAAATTCTCCCTATCTTTCTGCGCCACTACGGTGCGCCCCGGTTTGAGCCTGAGCCTTAAGAAATTGACCATCTGCCCATCCTTCTCGAACCCAAGATGCAGATGGGGACCCGAGGACAAACCGCTGGAGCCGACAGTCCCCACCAGCTGTCCCTGCTGGATATTGCTTCCCACCTTGATCTTGCCGGAGTAACCGGAGAGATGTCCGTAGATAGAAACATATCCATTTAAATGACGCACCCGCACCGCCCTGCCCAATCCCTTATCCCAGCCGACGGCGATCACCTTCCCGGCCCCCACGCTGACCACCGGAGTCCCATAGGCAGCGGCATAATCGACTCCATGGTGGGGACGATAATATCTTAAAATAGGATGAAATCGGCGATTGGAGAAATAGGAGGAGATCCTTCTATAGCTTAAGGGGGCGCGTAAAAACTCACCCCGCAACGAGCGCCCTTCCATATCGTAATACTCATCTCCCATGCGAAAGGCGAAAACCCGCCCCGTCTCCCACCCGTGGTATTGAGCGCACAAAACGTCTCCATCCAACACCGCCCCCTCCGCGCTTCGGCGCACCCATACCATCTTATAGGTATCCCCGCGCCTAGGCTCCGTCAAGAAATCAATTTTCCAAGCGAACACCTCCGCGAAACGGTAGATCACATCGGGAGGAACGCCTTGCTCCATCATGGCTTCCCACAAAGAGGTTTTGATCTTTCCCTGGATGCCCATCAATCTCTGCCGCAACGCCACTTTCTCCCGGCCCGCCAGCAATATCCCC
>JACQJN010000016.1 GCA_016205085.1 Elusimicrobiota bacterium
GTACGGCAGGCTGCGGGATATTCAGACGGGCCCTGACGGAGCTCTCTACGTCCTCACCTCCAACCGGGACGGCCGGGGCTCAGTCCAAGCCGACGACGACCGCCTCCTTAAACTAACACCACTGGAGTAAACCAGGGGTTAGGGGTTAGGGGTTAGGGTGGACTTTGAAAGGATTTTAAGGTCGGGATCAAATTCGTAAACGAGTGGAACACCCGTAGCCAAATTCAGCTCCATCACCTGCTCCTGGGTCAATTGATCCAAATCCATCACCACGGCTCTTAAACTGTTCCCATGGGCCGAAACCAAGACATTCAGCCCTTTGCGAATATCTTCCAGAATAAACTTCTTAAAGAAAGGAAGAGTTCTGGCGGCGGTATCTTTAAGACTCTCGCCCCCCGGAGGCGCCACATCGTAACTTCTGCGCCAGATATGCACCTGCTTCTCACCATATTTTTGGGCTGTTTCGGTCTTGTTTAACCCCTGGAGATCCCCATAATGACGCTCATTGAGGGATTTATCTTTGATCACGGAGATATTCTTTTGACCAATTTCTTCCAAAACGATGTCTAATGTATGAATCGCTCGCAAAAGGACCGAGGTGTAGGCTTTATCAAACTTAAAATTCTTGAGAGCTTTTCCGGCCTTGCGAGCCTCCTCCACCCCCCTGGGGGAAAGATCCACATCCACCCATCCCGTGAACCTATTCTCCAGGTTCCACTGGGACTCCCCATGCCTTAAAAGTACCAATGTAGACATCTTAGGCTCGGCTAGTCGAGGTGGCTTTCCGGAGAAAAAGTCTCTCACAGGGCCGCCCCGAAGGGGTCCGTGAGTAGCGAGCAGCGTTAAGCTCACGGACATTGAACATCTGGTCGGCCCGAGAGGGACAAAAGTGCCGCATGTGGCAACTTTGGTTTTTCGAAGCGAAAGCCCCGAGGAATCTGGCCGAGCCGTTAGAGTCTACCAGATGTATCAGATACCTGACAAGACCACCTAAAAAATCATAAAATACGAAATAGGGTAATGGTTTCGCAAAAAGTGAAAATCCTGGCTGTTGACGATGAGCCGGAAGCCAGGGACATGTACGAACAGGGCCTACCTCACTTAGGCTATGACGTAGCCTGTGTCTGCTCCGCCAAAAAAGCGAAAGAATACCTGCTCCGAAATACACCCGACCTCATCCTCATGGATATCATGATGCCCGAACAGGATGGCATCAGCTTGACCAAAGAAATACACTCCAATCCCAAGACCGCCTTCATCCCTATCGTGGCGGTCAGCGCCCTTTCAGACGCCGCGACCCTCAACGATGCCCTCCTTTTCGGGGCTGTGGACTACGTAGTGAAGCCGTTTGCCATGGATAATTTAAAACTTAAAATAGACCGCGCCCTCACCCAGGCGGAACGCCGCAAAGCGGCGGCAAAACCAAAATAATGGAATGGCTCTCCGTACTTTCCGAACGCTCCAACACCCTTCAAGCCCTGGAAGAATGTACCCGCAAAATCGGCGAGATTAAAAAAGACCCTCCCGATATCGCTTTTTTATTCCCAAGCACTCATCATGCCTTGGAATATGGGAAACTTCCCTCTGCCATCAAGCAGATTCTCCTGCCCAAAATGGTTTTAGGCTGCTCGGCAGGGGGGGTCATCGCCGGAGGGAAAGAGGTGGAACAGAAACCAGCCCTAGGCCTTGTCTGTGCCTGGCTTCCGGACGTCCAGATCCAACCCTTTCATATGGAGCAGGACCAAATGCCCAATCCGGATGACTCTCCCAAGGCTTGGCGGGAACTGGTGGGATTCACAGAAAAATCCAGTCCCAACAAACCCAATATCCTCCTACTTTCCGATCCTTTTAGCCTAGATCCCGAGGAACTGGTGCGGGGATTGGATTTTGCATTCCCCGGCTCGGTGAAGATAGGAGGGCTGGCCAGCGCCGCGGCCCAGCCAGGAGGAAATGCTCTCTACCTCAACCAAAATATGTTCCATTCCGGGGCGGTGGGAATCGTTCTCTCCGGCAACGTGGCGATCGATCCTATCGTGGCCCAGGGCTGCCGCCCCATCGGAGTCCCTTTCAAGATCACTAAATGCGAAGAGAATCTACTCATCGAGTTGGATGGATTTACCCCCCTGGCCATCCTACAGAAACTGTTTGAGTCTTTAAAGGAAGAAGACCGCAAATTGGCGCGCACCTCTCTTTTCCTGGGAGTGCTCAATGATCCCATGAAATCGGGAGCCTCCAAAAAAGACTACCTCATACGCAATTTGTTGGGTATGGACCCGGAAAGAGGGGTTTTGGCGGTGGGAGCCTATTTAAGACCCGGACAGACCATCCAATTCCATCTCAGGGACAAACATACCTCCGCCCAAGACCTGGAGGAATTGCTGACGCATTATGTCAAGAAAAAACCCGCCACACCCCCACGGGGAGCGCTTCTTTTCTCCTGCATGGGTCGGGGAGAGAACCTCTACCAAATCCCCAATCATGACACAAAGCTTTTCACGAAAAAAATGGGATCGCTACCCCTGGGAGGATTCTTTTGCAACGGCGAGATCGGTCCCGTGGAAGGAGCCACCTACCTGCACGGCTACACGTCCTGTTTTGGTATTTTTAGACAGGCCCACTTACCTTAGAATCCTTAGGGCCGGCCCTACCTTAATTTTTTGACTTTGGACTTTTTACTTTTGACTTTAGGGATTATCCTTCCCTCGGACTGAATCAGCGACTGGCGGGTGCCAAACTGGGACTTCATAAACCGATTTGTTTTTGCGCCATCCATCTCCACGCTGCCTCCCCCCACGGAATCACTCAAAGGAACCACCGTGCGCTTACTTTTTTTAGAAGGAGGTATTTGCGGAGTTCCCGAAATAGTTTTCGACTTATTGAATTTTATCTGGCCCGTATTCTTGTAAGTAAGCATCTGAAGAGACGGGCTTTTCAGAGCATCCGGAATTTTAATGATGGGCATAGCGCGTTTGGGGATAGGTCTTAGAGAAATGGGCCTCCGCCCATCTCCGGCCCAAGCCAGAAAAGCAACAAAAGACGCCCCCAACAGTAAAATCTTCACCCTAATAGTTTAACAGGCTCTTGTCAGATGTCAAGAGGTCCACTGACGCTGGATTTCGTAGAGGAGGAGTGCTTCTAGAATCGGTCAGAGCTTGGGTCAGCCTACTTTATACCTGCTTCGCTGGCTTTAGGAGTTTCTGCAGAAGCCAAAGCTTTGATGTCAGGACTCTTTTTAAC
>JACQJN010000038.1 GCA_016205085.1 Elusimicrobiota bacterium
CTTGAAGACTGAATCCCAGTTTTTGAGCTGTTTCATATTCGTGGGTCAATGTGATTCCAAACACCCCCCGATCATCCGTATTGAGCGTGACGGGAACGCCTGATTTAAAGAAGGTGTAGGCCGGATGGGTTTCCAGACTGGGAACGGTCTTTGTCCGGACATTGGAGGTGATCCCAATTTCAAGAGGGATTTGCCTTTCGATCACTTGCTGGAGCAGTCGGGTGTCTTCCATGAGATGGATCCCGTGGCCGATTCTTTGCACATGAAGTTCTAAGGCCGCCTTTAAATTTTCCGTGCCGTGTGTCTCCCCCGCATGGCAAGTGGTGGGCATGCCCGAAGCCCGAGCTTGCTCAAAGAATTCCGCAAACTCCAGCGTAGGATGTTTGGATTCATCTCCAGCCACATCCAGTCCTACCACGCGAGGGCCGGAGAGGGGTCTGTGAGTCCAAAAGCGTTTGGCGATTTCAAAAGCTGTTCTGTTTTCATGGAGGCTATGGGAACGGAACAGACAAATAACGACATCCGCTTTGACGCCGAATTTCCTTTGGCCTTTTTCCAAGCCCTTGAGGGCCGAAGCGACCACTTCTTTGGGGGGAAACTTTTCATGGGCATTCAGCATGGGAGCGAAGCGGGTTTCGACATAGCGAATGTTCTCCTGAGCCGAATCCTCGCAAAGTTCATAGGCGATGCGCTCAATGGCCTCGGGGGTTCTCAAAAGGGGATAAAGCACGTAAAATACCTGCAGGCATTCGGAAAGGGACTGGCAGGTGGGAGATACCTGCACAAAGGGCGTCAGGTCTTGAACGTTGTCCGCGGGAAGTTTGACTTTGGCTTGACGGGCCAGGTCCAGGATGGTGGCTACTCTCAAAGAACCGTCCAAATGACAGTGCAGATCTACTTTTGGTAGATTCCACAGTAAGTTTCGAATTTTGTCGGGGTGGCCGGCAGGCATATATTTTGGCAATTCGCGGTCCGTAATGGTATTTTTATTTGGGTGTGACATAGTTTCCTATTAAGAGTTTAAGTTTTTTGTAGGTGGTACGATTGATGGCGCCGGGTTGGGTAAATACGGCGTGTCCCATGGCCTGTCCGCAAGCACAACCCCTCCTCCTTGCCGCTATCTTCGGGAGGGCTTCGACTATCAACCTCTGGACGTTGGTGATGTTGGCATATAGATTTTCCACCACCTTTTCTACCGAAACTTCCTCCCCTTCTTTCCAAACATCATAGTCCGTGACCAGGGCAACGGAGGCGTAGCAGATTTCGGCCTCGCGGGCCAGTTTTGCCTCGGGGATGGCGGTCATGCCAATGACAGAATATCCCATTTTTCTATGGGTTTCAGACTCTGCCTTTGTGGAAAAAAGAGGGCCTTCCATGCAAACGTAGGTCCCTCCCAGATGGGAATTGATGCCGATTCGAGAGGAGGCTTCATAGAGCAGGTGGGAAAGGTCATTGCAGTAAGGCTCCGCGAAGGCCGCATGGGCTACGATTCCATTTCCAAAGAATGTGGAGACCCGGCCTTTGGTTTCATCTACCAATTGGTCGGGAAACACGAAATGTCTTGGAGGGAGTTCTTCCTTCAAAGACCCTACCGCTCCTACGGAAAGAATTTGCTCCACCCCCAGGGATTTTAGAGCGTAGATATTGGCTCTATGGTTGATTTCCGAGGGGAGGAAACGGTGTCCACGGCCATGTCGCGGCAGAAAGACGCATCGGATACCGGAAATCCTGCCGGTTTTTAAATGGTCGGATGGATTCCCAAAAGGTGTATGGAGTCGCATTCCTTTGATTTCCTGCAGGTCCTTCATGTTGTAGAGGCCGCTGCCCCCGATAATGGCGATTTTGATCGGCTCTATTTTCTTCACGGAACGTATCCTCCCAGGGGCAACAGTTCTTTGACCAAATCGTCCAAACGGTTCATTTCAAAGGGTTTTTTTAGAAAGCGGACGTGAGGTCCGGATGGAATTCGCTCCATCATTTCTTGACTTAAGAAAGCGGATATAAAAAGCACCGGAATCGAGGCGGTGAGGGGGTCTTGCTGAAGGTTGTGATAGACTGTCGAACCATAGGCTCCCGGCATTTGAATGTCCAAGATAACCAGGTGTGGCTTGTGTTCATGGGCCTTTAGAGTGGCTTGAAATCCATCGGTGGTGGCGATCACTTTGTGTCCTTGAAACTCGAGATGTTCCTTAAGAAGAGTCACGAAATTAATGTCGTCATCCGCGATCAGTATCTGGGCCAGCATATCATGTTAGATGAGCAGGATAGATAGGAAACTTTCGACATAGGGATTTTACCTGAGTTGTGATTCCTTTTAGAATGCGATCTTCGGTCCGATGGCCTAGGGCGTCTGTGATCAGCTCGGCGATAAGCCCCATCTCTTTTTCCCTCATGCCCCTTGTGGTGACGGCCGGCGTTCCGATGCGTATGCCGCTGGCGATGAAAGGTTTCTGGGGATCATAGGGGATGGCGTTTTTGTTTACGGTGATCCCGGCCTTGTCCAAGGTTTCTTCCGCTTCTTTGCCGGTAACGTTCACAGAGCGCAGATCAACTGAGAAAAGGTGGCAATCCGTTCCCCCCGAGACAATTCGGAGACCTTTATCCTGGAGGGCTTTGGCCAGACAGCGGCTATTTTTCAAAACTTGGGTCTGATATTTTTTGAAAGCGGGTTTCAGGGCTTCTCCGAAACATACTGCCTTGGCGGCGATGACATGCATCAGGGGTCCCCCCTGATTGCCCGGGAAGTTGGTTTTGTCCACTGCGGCGGCATGAGCTGTTTTGCAGAGGATCAACCCTCCGCGCGGACCTCGCAAGGTCTTATGGGTAGTGGAGGTGGTGCAGTCGGTCCATGGCAAGGGGGAGGGATAGAGGCCTGCGGCGATCAAGCCCGCGTAGTGGGCAATGTCCGCTACATAGTAAGCTCCGACGCGGTCCGCTATTTTCTTAAATCTCTCCCAATCAAATATCCGGGAGTAGTTGGAGGCTCCCATCAAAATCAGTTTGGGTTTGTGCTGTTCCACCAAGGATTCCGCTTCCTCGTAGTTGATGGTTTCGGTATCGGGATGGACATTGAGGGGGATTACCTGGAAAAACTTTCCCGAGAAGTTAAGCGGATGGCCGTGAGAAAGATGCCCTCCGTGCGCAAGATTCAGTCCCAGAATAGCGTCTCCGGGCTTTAGGAGAGAGAGATAAACCGTGATATTGGCTTGGGTACCGGAGTGAGGCTGGACATTGGCATGTTCCGCCCCGAATAGCTTCTTGGCGCGTTCTATGGCGAGATTTTCCGCTTCATCTACGAACCGGCAGCCGCCATAGTACCTTTTGCCGGGATAGCCTTCGGCGTATTTATTGGTCAGAACGGATCCTTGGGTTTCCAGGACGGCTTCGGAGGTGTAATTTTCCGAGGCGATGAGTTCCAGGGTCCAAACTTGTCTTCGGGTTTCTCCCAGGATGCTTTTATATACCGATGGATCCTGGCTTTTCAGGTTTTTATACATTTTTTTAGCAACTCTTTCAGTCCGCTTTCAATCTCCTCCAAACAAGCTCGGTAGGTAGTTTCCTCCAGACCGATGGGATCTGGAATCTCCCATGGTTCCGGAAGCCCTGAGAACTCCTTAAGCAGGTGAATCTTTTTTTGGGCGTTGGGGTAATCGCTTTCCAAGGCCCGGGTGTGTTCGTGGGTCATCCCCAATACGAGGTCCGCCCATTCCATCAGCTCCTGGGATGCCGCCGAGGGGATATGGGAAAATAGGGGGACATTTCGGGATTTCAGGATTTCCCGAACCACCACGGGAACCGGGTAGGCGGGATGGGCCGCTATGCCGCAGGATTTGACGGACCACTCAGGTTCCTTTAAGTGCTTCTCGGATAGCATTTTTTTAAATAGCTGGTGAGCCATAACGCTGCGGCAGGTGTTCCCAGTACAAACGAATAGAAATTTCATAGGATTTTATGCATCTCGTTTTCTGAAATGGCTCCCGCGCGCAATACAGAAAATGGATTTTGGGCTAGATTCACAACCGTGGATTCAATCCCCAGAGTTTTTCCCGCATCCAACAAGTATGCCGTCTTCTCCCGCAAACTGGATGCGATGTGATTCGCCTCCCCAGGGGCCGATTCCCCAGACCGGTTGGCGCTGGTAGAAGCCAGGGGCAGGCAGGCGTTGCGGAGAAGTTCCAAGATGACCGGGTGGTTGGGAACTCTGATTCCCAAAGTTTCGACTCCAGCACTGATTTTTTTGCCTCCTGGAGAAGCAGGAAGAATCAGAGTCAGAGGTCCGGGCCAAAACTTCCTGGCCAGAGCTTCGGCTACGGGGGTCCAGAGAACCCAGCGCTTGGCTTCTTTTACAGAATGTACCAAAATGGGAAGGGGTTTGGAAGGTGGGCGATCTTTGGCGTGGTAGATTCGGCCAAATACTTGAGGATCCAGTGCATTCCCTCCCAATCCATAGACGGTATCCGTGGGAAATAAGATCAAGTCTCCATGTTTGAGGGAGGTAACGATTTCGGGTAAGACGGATGGTGGGATCCGAGCGTTTTCACACCGGATCAGGAGGGCGGTCACCCCACCACCTCTCTCGATTTGCGGTAGCAAATCGTTTTATTGTTTTGGCTGGCTTGTGGCCAGCAGAGAGGTGGTGGGGTCATGGGAATAAATCAAAAGCACGCATTCTCCAAGGATTTCCTTCCTTTTTTTTAACTCGGCATGCAGGGTTTCCA
>JACQJN010000041.1 GCA_016205085.1 Elusimicrobiota bacterium
GGTACTCCTCCAATATTTTAGCGGCTTCCCCCATGTTCCCGGTGAGGATGGTTTGGGAGGATTCCGACTTCAGACAGCCCGACAGGGCGATGAGTCCCCGGGAGTGTTCCGCCAATATTTTTTTGTCGATGCGGGGGTCGTGGTAAAATCCTTCCAGGAAAGCCTTGGAGACGAGGGTAAGGAGGTTTTGATAACCTTCGTAATCTTTGGCGAGCAGGGTGAGGTGGCAATTGTCCTTTCGGGTCCCGGTTCGGTCCAGGCGCGAGCCTTTGGCCAAGTACGTTTCACAGCCGATAATGGGTTTGAGTCCCACCTCCCGGCAGCTTTCATAAAATTCGATGGCCCCATATAGATTTCCATGGTCTGTGACCGCCAGGGCGGGAACTTTTTGGGCCGCCATGGTTTTTAAGAATTCAGAGGGTTTCCCTTTTTCATCCGTGAATCGGGTAGTCCCATCCAGGAGGGAGTATTCGGAGTGGTTGTGAAGATGGACGAATTCAGCCATGGTTGCTATAATGACACCACCCTATGGTCAGGATGCTGGAAAAACTAATTAAGAAGCGCCCCGTTTATCTTGGAAAATCAGTCAATTTTTTCGCCGACTCCATCCGGTTGCCCAATGGAAAAAAAGCGGTCCGAGAGTATTTAGACCACCCCGGCGCCGTGTCGGCGATTCCTTTTTTGAATGCGGAAACGGTTGTTTTGGTGCGCCAATACCGCTATCCTGTCAGAAAAGTCACCTATGAAATTCCGGCGGGGAAGCTTCATTCCATCCATGAAAACCCTATTGCCTGTCTGACCCGCGAGCTGAAAGAAGAGACGGGATACACCGCCGCGAAAATAAGCCCCTTGATTTCTTATTGGCCCACCCCCGCCTTTTCCAATGAAATCCTCCATATTTTTGTGGCGGAAGGCCTCAAGCCCGGCCCCTGTTGCCCGGACGAGGACGAGTTCCTTAGCACCTCTTGCGTTCCCTATAGAAAAGCGCTGGAATGGGTACTCCAAGGCAAGATCCGGGACTCTAAAACGGTGATTGCCCTTCTGGCGTACGAGGCGCTCCGAAACCGAAGACATTATATCAAATTGAGATGATACCGGAAGAGATTCCCCAGTGGACTCCGTTTTTAAAGAGGAGCCTTCTGTTTTCAGATTTGTCTCCTGAGGATCTCGAAAAACTGGCTCTGAAGCTGGAGCCGCTCTCTCTTCCCAAGGGGGCGACGCTTTTTAGTCAAGGGGATCCGGGGGATACCTTTTATCTGATCACATCCGGCCAGCTCAAGGTCTGGACCCGCAAAGGACAGGAGGATTTGCTCACCGCCACGCTGGGGCCCGGGGACACCCTGGGGGAGATGAGTCTTTTTACCGGAGAGCCCAGAACGTCCACGGTTCGTTTGGAAACCACCTGTGAGTTTTTAACCTTAAATAAAAAAGATTTTGAGCAGGTGATTACGCAGTACCCGCATATTTTGGTGCATGTCTCCAGGCTGCTATCTAAACGGCTGTATCTGGCGGCGCAGTCCAGGGGAGAGGAATCCAAAACCTGGAATCCCCAGGTGTTGGTTTTGCTCAGTTCCGTAGGGGGGCAGGATAGGGTTTTGTTTAGCATCCTTTTTGCCCTGGCGCTCTTGGAGCAGACCCGGCGGCGGGTATTGGTCTTGGAACTTACCCCCCAGACGGGGCAGGTGGCCAAGGCTTTAGGGTTAAAGCCTGTTCTGACCAGCGAGACGATGCTTCGGGAGCAGGATTTAAGGGACCCGGCTCTGGTGCGCAATATAGGGTTGGAGCATCCTTCGGGCTTAGGACTCATCTGCATGTCTCCCCAGGTGCTTTCGGGCAGGCTTTTCCGCGGCATATTTCTGTTTATGAATATGCTCAGAGAAAGCCATGATTTCGTGCTGATCTGTTTGGATGAGAATATCGGTGATGTGGAGCGGTCGGTGATCGCCGAAGCGGACCACTGCGTTTTGTTGGGATGCGACGGGAAGGCAGAAGAATTGGAGAAACTGGAGACAAGTTTAAGGGAGATTCTTCCCGAGTCTCGGAACGTTTCCCGGGTGCATTTGGTTTCTTCCGGATCCGCCTCTCTTCTCGGCCTTCAAGGGGCAAGGACTCTCATCCCTTGGCCCGAGGGATTTGTGGCTGAGTTTGAAAGGACGGGAAGTCCTTTTTCGGCTCTGCAGCGGTACCCGAAGACTCAGAAGGCGGTGGATCGATTGGCCCGGAGCCTGGGAGGGCTTCGAATAGGAATTGCCATGGGGGCCGGCGCGGCGCTGGGATACACATTGGTGGGAATTTTAAAGGTGCTTGAGAGGGAACACGTCTACGCGGACATGATCGCGGGGACTTCCATGGGGGCCGTGGTCGGAGGCTTCTATGCCATGGGAATGGATCCCAAGGAAATAGAGAAGGAGGCTTTAAAGATCGACAGGGCCTGGGTTTATGAAACCATCTTCTGGGATTTGGCCATCCCACGCAGCGGTTTTTTGGGCGGGGTGACCTTGTTAAGATTTCTGCGCCGTTATTTTGGGGACAAGGAGTTTCAAGATCTGGAAATTCCTTTGGCTTGTGTGGCGGCGGATATCGCCACGGGCGAGGAGGTTATTCTCAAAGAGGGAAAGGTGGCGGAAGCGGTGCGGGCGAGTTGCGGCATTCCCGTTATTTTTCAGCCCCTTCACCATCAGGGAAGGTATTTGGTGGATGGGGGGATCATCGATCCCATTCCTGCCCGGGTGGTGTCCCAGATGGGAGCGGATGTTATTTTGGCCGTGAACCTTACGCTTCCCGCCGGAGAGCGCAGGGGGCCCCGCCGCAGGCGTTCTGAAGGGATTCGGGCGGCTCTGCCGCAGATACTTCGAGGTCCCAACATGTGGGAGATTCTTTTTAGAACCATCTACACCATGCAGTATGAGATCGCCCGCAACCGGTTGAACGTGGGGCATGTCCTGCTCCAGCCGGACTTAAGAGGGTTTTCCTGGACCGATTTTCACCGCGCCAAAGAATTGATTGAGACGGGAGAGCGGGCCTGCGAAGAGTCTCTGGATAAACTCAAGGCCCATATGCCTTTCTTTGCCAACTACTGCCGGGTTCCCATCCGTACTCCCACCTGGAAAGTGATCTAATTAAAGGATACGCTCCCGGCATGGCCGGGTTATTGAAAAAAATATCCTGGATCAGGTCGTCTGTGCGGTGGGCTTCCGAGACTTGCCGGAGGGCGTGCGGGGTTGGCTCTAAGATGTCTGCAGGGATGTAACCCACGGGAATTTCTTCCAGAAATTTTTGCAGGTAATACAAAAGGCTTAAATTTTCGGAGTAGGCGGATTGGGGATAGCCCAGGAGGATGATATGATCTAAAATCCGGGACAGAATCCTGGGCTTTAGGATGATGTTTAAAAC
>JACQJN010000075.1 GCA_016205085.1 Elusimicrobiota bacterium
AGGAGAGGGATCGAAATTATCCGTTACGGAAAAGTCGATATGGATTTTGTCTTTTCCCCGTGTAAAAGTTTCCCCTCCCAAGGGGGAGCGCAGGACAATCGTAGGGGCGGTGCCGTCGGCGCGCAAGACGGTGGATCGGATGGTCTCTATATTGCCCACGCGGTCAATGCTGAAGTAAGAGACGGTATGGATGCCTTCCGACAGACTGAAGGGCCCCTGGTAGGGGGTCACTGTGGAAAAATCGGGAGGAATATCGATCCAGTATCCCACAAAACTGATTCCGGAGGAGCGTCCATCCACCACGGGGTCCATGGCCGATAGAGCGATTTGAGATCCTGTTGCGGACAGGGTTTTGTTCCCGGCGCCATCCTGATATTGAGGCCCGTTGATTTCCAGGGTGGTGACGGGGGGGGTGGTGTCTCCGGCGAAGCCCGTTCCGAAGACCCCGAATGCGGAGTGGAGTTCCGAGAGGGTGGCGGTGACGGTATGATTGGTTTCATCTACGGTGGTGGGCAGCCGGATAAAACCTTCCGCGGTGGGAGCCGATTCATGGATTTCCAGTTTGGAGGGGGGTATCCCCAACTCTTCTAAGATCTTGGGATCGTATTTGAATGTGAGGACGGCCGGTTTTGGAAAGTTGGTTTCATCCGGCAATACATAGAAGGCGTGGCTGATCAAGGCGCAGCCGTGGTCATGCGCTATTTTCTGCATGAAATCGGAAAAGGATGGGTCGGCGGGGTGGGTCGGTTCTATGGTGATGGAGGGTTTATTGGAAGTGAATGTTAATTCGGGACTTCCTTGTATTTCCTGGGAGCTTGTGACCGTATGGGAATTGCTCCAGACGGGGGTCCAGAGATAAAGTAGGTTAAATAAAATAAAACCGAGCCGCCAGAACATAGAAATAGACTGCTCCTCGTTTCTGGTGGCTCGGCCGGCCTGATCTAGATGCGATGTGAAGACCTCTGGCAGCCTGGCTAGCTCAACAACGATGTTGGCCCCGAAGCTTTCCGACCCCGGGTTCCCCCGGCCTGAAGTAAGATATGGTTTCCTTCTCGCTTCAGGGTTCTGCCCTCCTTTTTATGGATGCAGAACGTGTGGCTTTTTCAGAGTTTTACTACATTTTTAGTATAACCCCAAAGCCCGGTTTTGTCAATGTGACTAAGGTTTCTTTAAGGTGTCCAAGGGGATAGAAAACGAATATATTGCGGATTTATGGATGTTTGGTACGTATTTCCTTCCTTAATAGGAGGTTATAGCAGGATGCGGCCTTCGAATGTGACTTTAGCGGGACCTTCTAGCCAGACCTCTTTGGGTAGAGATCCGTGTTCGGTGGAGAAGGATACTTTTAGGATGTCTCCACTTTGGGTCCGAACGGAGATGGGTGGTTTTTGGCGGTAAAGAAGATGGGCCACCAACGCCGTGGCGGTGACTCCCGTTCCGCAGGCCAGTGTTTCCGCTTCCACTCCCCGTTCATAAGTGCGCAGGTTTATGGTTTTGTGGTTGAACCGGACGAAATCGACATTGGTACCCGAGGGGCCGAAAGCGGTGTGGTGGCGGATTTTTCGGCCCAGGATTTCCACGGGACACTTTTTTAGATTTTTGACCGGGACTACCGCGTGAGGCACGCCGGTGTGAATAAAATGAGCCGCAATGTTTTTGTTTTCTATGCGCAGCCGGATTCCTAGTTTTGCGCGACTGGGACTGGGCATTCGAATGCGGGCTAATTGGGTTCCCAGGATTTGGGCCGGGATGCCCCCTGCATCCGACAGAAGCTCTAATTTTTTTCCAGCCCAACCCTTTTTATAAATCCAGAGCGCGGCGCAACGTGAGCCGTTACCGCAAAAAGCGCGGGAACCGTCTGAGTTGTAGTACTGCATGCGGAATATGCCCTTTTGCGGGGTCCGGTTCACCAGCAACAAACCATCCGCCCCGATGGCATTGCGTCGATCGCATAGCCGTACTGCCAGTGAGGAAGCCCGCCCGGGAGGAAGGGAAAGGGGTAGGAGTATAAAATCATTCCCCGCCCCGGAGAGTTTGGTGAAGGGAAAGGATTTAGTCATGGGAGGTGGGTTGAAAATTGAATGTGGAAAGGGAATCAGGAGCTCCGGAGTTGGGTTTTTCCAGTGTGGCGTGCATGGCTTTTGAGACGCGAGCGATAAAGGGAGCTTCTTTTTGCTGGGAAAGCGTGGATAGGATTTCCAGGCATTGGGTGAGGCGGCCTGATTTTAATGTGTGCCAGGCCAGGACCCACTGGGCCAGCGGATTTTTAGGCTCTTTTCTTAAGATCGATTGTATGATCTGAATGGATTCTTGGGATTGCCCATCCGCTTCCAGCCAAAGAGCCATCATCAAGAGCAGGTCCACGCGGTGGGGGGAGAGACGGGAAGCTTTTTTAAGACTTTTAAGGGAAGCAGCCTTGTCCCCTTTGCCGCGCTGGATTTTAGCCATCAAAATCCAGGCCGTCTCGTCCGGGGCGCTTTCCAGCAGGCTTTGGACAATTTTCTCCGATCGGTCCCAATTTCCCATCTGGCGCAACACCTCCGCGTAGTGGAGTGAGGTTTTTTTGTCTTTGATCAATTCATAATGCTTGGCTGCCTGATTTAAGAGCCCCAGTTCTTTGTAGGTTTCTGCAAGGCCGAGATGGGCCTCCGGGAAGTCGGGATGCTTTTGGACAAGCGATTCGTAAATAACGCGCGCCCGCTGGTTCAGTTCCACACGGTGAAAAAGGTTCGCTAAAGCCAAGAGAAGATTTTTGTCCTTGGGATACATGCGGACCGCAATCTGGTAGGTTCCCAGGGCTTTATCGGGGTGTCCGGTCTTTTCATGGCATTGACCCAAAATCCAGTAGGCTCTTTTCTGGTTTTGGGTTGTTAGGCTTTTTAGCCAAGAGTCGGAAATGTTGAGGAGCAACTCTTCGCATTTGTTTTGTTCCAAGAGGGATTCGGCGGTTCCAATGGAGTCCAAAAGCCCGCCGGCGTAGGAGGAATGGAACAAAAACACCGGCAGCAGCATCCAACCCATCGGCCTATTTCCCATTTTTCCAGGCGGTGATCAGGCTTGGCATAGAGGACAGAATATAGCTTTCTTTGGCCCTTTCAAATGTTTCTTGAGTGGCTAAAACTCCCCGTTCTACGGACTCTTCCGAGCGCTCGAATTGGTAGAAATCAATATCTCCCACGGAGGGTTCTACGATAAAATTTGCTTTTCTGCGTGAAGCGTTGGAAAGAAGGGCTCCCCGTATGTCAATCACCTGTTGCAGCGAAAGCAGGACGTTGGTGATGGGGGCCTGGGTATAGTCCCCTTCCGTCACGCTGGCGATGACGTATTGCGCCCCCAAAGATTTGGCGGCATCCACGGGGATATAATCCACCACCCCCCCGTCCACCAGATAGCGGTGCCGGTATTCCACGGGCTTGAAAAGTCCCGGAAGGTTCATGCTGGCCCTGACGGCGGGAGCCACGCGGCCTTCCTTAAAAAGAATGCGTTCTCCCGTCTTCAGATCCATGGCCACGCAGGCAAACGGTTTTTTAAGCTCATGGAACTGCTTGTCTCCGATGTGGGACCGGATATAGGATTCCATTTTCTTGGTGGAAAGGAGACTTTCGACCAGGAACAGCCTCAGCAACCCGAAAGAGTTTAAGTTTGTGCCCTGGTCAAAGCGGGCCTTCTTAACCATTTCTCTCATTTTTTCTACGGAGGCGCCGTTGGCGTAGACGGATCCGACGATGGCGCCGATGGATGTCCCAGCCACCACATCGATGGGAAATCCTCCCCGTTCCAGGACCTCGATAGCCCCTACGTGGGCAAAACCGCGGGCCCCGCCTCCCGAAAGGACCAGGCCCACCTTAGGCCTCCGATCGCTGGGGAGCACGATCAGTTGTTCCCACAGCATATCTCTGAGGATGGCATCCGGAGTCTCGGAACAAAAGCCGGTGGTGGTGATCAGAAAAAGCAGGGTAATCAGGTGAAGCATTTGTTATTTCAGTTCTCGGCCGATGGCTTTCTCTAATGTCGCTTTGGCAAATAGATGCTCCCGCACCGATTCCAAGTAGGAAACTTGAGTTTCTAAAAGAGTCAGGATGCCTTTCAGGGCGCCGGCGTTAGAAGGGAAGTCCCGGCGAGCCGTTTGAAACAGTTCTTGCGCCTTTCCCCACTCCTTTTGCCGTTTGGGCCATTCCGACTGCCAGAAGGCGAATTTCTCATAGGCCCGCCGCACCTCCAATCGGACCTGATCTTGCAATTCCACTCGCTGCAGGCTTCCCTGTCTTTGCTCGGCGCTTTTTTGGCGGTACTGAGTCCAAAAATCGTATGTCAGAGGAAATTGAATGGCTATGGTAGCGCTCCAGTTGTTCTGTTTTAAGGGAAAACGCGGACCTACTACGCCATAGTCGGCTCCCAGCAGCACCGTAGGAAACCGGCGTGAGAGCGCCAGATTC
>JACQJN010000076.1 GCA_016205085.1 Elusimicrobiota bacterium
CAGGTACCTGCGGTAAGGTTGTAACTCCTTTTCCGCGGGTAGCGGGCTGTCCGGAAGCTTCCGGGCCCATCCGCCGAAGGCGGGGGTGGAAGCTGAGGTCCAGAGCCCAAATCCTATTGGGAGGAAGGATTGGAGGCGTCCCAAACAACCTTAGAGCAGTAGCTTTGGGACGTACCAAACCTACGGATTCATGGATGTTTGGCACGACCCGCGCTGGCAAACTCAGTCAGGACCCGCCTGTCCAGAAAACGCATAGACTCAAAAAAGTGGGGGAGATCGAGGAGTACACTCCCCGTGTCTAACCACACGGCCAAAATGATATAATAGGTGTTTCTAAGAACGCGCACGCCCGTGCCACCACGCATTCTGGTTATCAGATTATCTTCGTTGGGAGATGTCATCCTGACTCTGCCGGTCTTCAAGAATTTGAAGGCTCACTGGCCGGGTTGTTTTACGGCCGCACTCACCAAACCCGAATACGCCGAAATTTTAAGGGGGCATCCTGACGTGGATGAAGTCATTCCCTTTCAGGGCACCCGGAAAGCCCTCGCGGAGATCCAGCGCAGAAAGTTCTCTCACATACTGGACCTTCACAGCACCACCCGCTCTATCTATATCAGCAAGGTATCCGGTATTTTCCATCAAGCCCGCTACCGGAAGGATGCTCTGGCAAGACGCCTCTACGTTGCTTTCGGCAAACCGGCCCCGGTCCTGCATAAACATACACTCGACCGGTATCTGGAAAGCCTCTCTCAATGGGATATCCCCGTGAAATACACGGAAATAGAATTGAATGGGAATCACTCGACATCTGCCACGCAGGAGGCGAAGCACTCCTACAAGAAGATCCTCGTCATTCAAACAGCTTTCCTGGGAGATGCTGTTTTAACCATGCCCCTTTTGAAAAAACTGCGATCTTCTTTCCCGAACTCCCACCTCAGTGTCCTGGTTTCTTCCGAAACCGCCGAAGTATTCCACGGCCTACAATGGCTGGACGAAGTTATCCAGGACAATAAACGCGAGAGCTCTTCTCTTCTACAGAAGTTCAGGAATTTTTGGCGGACTGCCCAAATCCTTCGGAAGAAGCGTTTTGAATTGGCCCTCATTCCTCATCGCTCCCTGAGAAGCGTCCTTCTGGCCCTTCTGGCTAGAATCCCCGTTCGAATCGGATTCGATTCCAGTGCGGGCAGTCTTTTTCTAACCCATACCGTTCCCTTTTCCTGGCTCCTGCACGACGCGGAAAGAAACGTCTTGCTTTTGCGCCCTCTGACCTTAAAAGACGAGACCAAGGGAACTAACAACGGAAACGGGGCCGGCGATTTTGTTAAAACAGACTCGCATCCAAAGAAACTAAGGCAAGCAGGAATTGAGCCGGGAGATCTTCTGATCGGCATTCATCCCGCCTCCGTATGGCAGACCAAACGTTGGCTACCGGAACGGTTTAAGGAACTCGTTCTTAAACTGGTGAAAAATCTAGGAGCTAAAGTGATTCTAGTGGGCTCTAAAAAAGACAAACCCCTTTTGGATCAAATCGCCGAAGGAACGTCCTGCATCAACTGGGCCGGAAAAACCGACTTAAGAGAACTCATGGAACTGATGCCGCACCTGAATCTTTTTATCACCAATGATTCAGGTCCCATGCACCTTGCCACAGCTTATGGAGTGCCTACCTTGGCCATATTCGGTTCCACAACCAGAGAGTTGGGGTTTTTCCCAAAAGGAAAAGGACATCGAGTCATAGAGGTGAATTTAGCTTGCCGCCCTTGCGGCCTGCATGGTCATTTAAGATGCCCCGAAGGACATTTTCTATGCATGCGGCTAGTCTCTACAGAACAAGTCTACCAAGCCGCTGTGCAGATGTTAAACGTGCCTGCCCATGAAAATATTACAAATCATTGATGAGCCCTGGGACAGCGGGATCTCCCACTATGCTCTCACTCTCAGCGCAGGATTGAAAAACAAAGGCCACCAGGTACACGTTTGGGCCCTTCCCGGTAAGCCTCCCTATCAACAAGCGGTAGAATTAAACCTTTCCACTTATTCCTGCAAAAAACCTTGGATACATCTAAATAGACTGAGGCGATACTTGATTCAAAATAAAATCGAGTTGATCAACGCCCATACAGGTTCTGGACACTCCCTGGCTATTGCCCTAAGCCGTTTAAGTCCAACCTCCATAAAAATCGTCAGAACTCGCGGCGATCTCAGACCCTTAAGGCATTGGCTAGGCAGCCGCATGCTCTACCGCCAAACCCACGGATTCATTGCGGCAAATACATTCATCCAAAGAGATTTTGAAACTAACTTCGCGAAACTTCCGCTCATCACAAAGGTGATCCACCAAGGTCTGCCCTGGCCCCCAAACGATAAGAATAAAAGTCGAGAGTCGAGAGTCGAGAGTCGAGAGTTCTCAACGAATCAGGAGTCAAAGACTCAGGACTCAGGACTGGTTTTTGCAGACTCGCAACTCGCAACTCGCAACTCGCAACTGACAGTAGGGATGGTGGCTAGACTGGATCCAGTAAAAGGGCATGAAGATTTCTTAAGGGCGGCGGCCCTCGTACACGCCCGTTATCCCGATACCGAATTCTTGGTAGCAGGCAGAGAAGAAAACATCACGATAAAGCATCTTCAAGAACTATCGAAAGCTCTCTCGCTGGAAGGAATTGTCCGATTTCTGGGGCATATTCCGGATGTTTCCTCCTTCATGAGAAACTGCAACATAGGAATCATCGCTTCTCGAGGTTCGGAAGCCGTCTGTAGAGTAGCCCTGGAATGGATGGCCAGCGGAAAGCCGGTAGTCGCCACGCAGGTCGGCTCTATTCCGGAACTTATGAAAGAAGGCTTGACGGGATATCTCACCCCTCCTTCTGATCCTCATTCTCTCGGGGAAAAAATCATGTCTCTGCTGAAAAACCCGGAGCAAAGAAAAAAAATGGGGCGCGGAGCGAGAAAGCGATACGAAACCTATTACAACCTGGACATTTTCACCAAAAATACGGAGGAATTCTACAGAAAGGTATGCGCGACATGAGGCCTCTCACCATATTTCACCTTAATGGAGAAAGAGGGATTCGGGGAGGTGAAAGACAACTCCTGTACTTAGCCGATTATCTGCGAAGGCGGGGGCACCGGAATATCATCGTCTGCCGAAAAGACCATCCTCTCGATCTGGAAACCCGCTCCCACAATCTAGACACCCTTTATCTGCCTTTCTTGAATGAGTGGGACCCTTTAAGCGCTTGGAAACTCCGACGCGAATTAAAAAAGTTCAAGCGTCCGATCGTTCATGCCCACACCAGCCATGCCGCCGCGCTCGCCTTTCTGGCTGCCCAAGGAACCGACGCCATCAAAGTGGTCCACCGCCGCGTAGATTTCCCTGTCAATAATTCCTTAAGTCTTAGACTAAAATACCTAAGCGCTGACAAAATTATCACCGTTTCCAAAATGATTAAGGATATCTTCCTCCAACAAGGCATTGAATCAGAATCTATCGATGTGGCCCATGATAGCTGTCCGCAACACTACATTGAGGTTGTTTATTCCGGAGTAAACCCTCAACTTATTCAAAAACGTGAACAGACAAAACACCGCCAGACCCTGGCTGAAAGATTTCACCTGAATTTCCAGGATATATGGATAGGCAACCTGGCGGCCCTGGTTCCCCATAAAAATCAGAAGACATTGATTGAGGCGATGCCCATCGTTACTTCCAAAATTCCGAACGTCCATCTGCTCCTGGCGGGAGAAGGCCCGGAACATAAAAAGCTGATACGGTTACGCCGCCGCTTGAATCTGGACACCCGAGTCCATTTCCTGGGTTTTCAGAAGGAGCCCTTTCATATTCTTCAGTCCCTGGATTTATTTGTCTTGGCCTCCTGGGGAGAGGGCATGGGCAGCGTGCTTTTGGAAGCCATGG
>JACQJN010000006.1 GCA_016205085.1 Elusimicrobiota bacterium
ATCGGGATTGTTGTTCAGCTTGTTTCCATCCAAGTGATGCCGATGATCTCCATCCATTGCCAGATAGACAGCATGCTTCAGGTTGTATCTATCCGCTAGCAAATGGGTGAACACCCACCGCAACTCTTTGGGGTCATACACTAATTCATATCCCTCAATGGTGATTCGTTGGCCCTTGCGCGAATACTGGCGTCTCAAAGGCATGAGGGAATCTCCAACTTTCAACTCTTTCGCCGGTCTGTAGGACCCTCTCCTTAACATGAATAGATGATCTGGAGTGCATACAACCTCCGAGTCATCATCCAGAATGACCTTCACAACCTCTGCATTTTCCTTTGTTCTTCTAACATGCTCAATCGGGGAAATTCCTATACACCCATCCTCCTGAATGGTGTAGCAGTAATTTTTCTTACCCTGCTTCCATTCTTTTTCCAGTTCAACAAAAGAAATATTTCTACCATCTGTCAAGGCGACAATAGTATTTCCCGAAAAACACCCACCCGCGGAGTCGCCCTCCACGATAAAAAGTTCGCTGCGTTCCGGATCTCTCTCTTGACAATCCGCCAGCTTCCCGGGGAGGGAGGTGTCTCCCAAAAAACCTTTTCGCCGGGTCAACTCTTTCGCTTTGCGGGCCGCTTCCCTAGCCTCAGCCGCCTGTATCGCTTTCTGTGCAACGCTCCTGGCAGTGGCCGGATTCTCCTCAAAGAAAGTCACCAAGGCCTCTCCCACCATGGACTTCGCCACCCCTTCCACCTCGGCGTTCCCGAGCTTGGTTTTGGTTTGCCCTTCGAACTGGGGATTGGGAATTTTTACTGAAAGCACGGCGGTCAGTCCCTCGCGCACATCGTCTCCCGTGATGTTGAATTCCTTTCCCTTCAACAACTCGTACTTCTTAATATAATCATTGATGACACGCGTCAGGGCGGACCGGAACCCGGCCAGGTGGGTCCCTCCCTCTATCGTGTTGATGTTGTTGACGAAGGAATACACTTGTTCAGAGTAGTCCTCGTTGTACTGGATGGAAAACTCCACAACAAGATCCTCTTTCTTTTTCGAAATAGAAATGGGCTCAGGATGCAGCACTCGTTTATTGGCGTTAAGAAACTTTACAAACTGAGAAATCCCTCCCTCATAATGAAACGTTTGTTTTTTATCCTCCCTTTCATCAATGATGGTGAATCGAACCCCGGCATTGAGGAAGGCTAATTCTCTTAAGCGGTTTGAAAGGATATCATAGGAAAACTGGTGTCCATCGAATATATCCGGGTCCGGCTTAAAAGTTATTTTTGTTCCGCGGTCCTCCGTAGAACCCTTCGTTTTCACGGGTCCCTTGGGTTTCCCACGTTCAAAAATTTGGGAATAGATCCTGCCGTTACGGTACACCTCTGCTTCCAACCACTCGCTCAGAGCGTTGGTTACCGAAATCCCCACTCCATGAAGACCTCCAGAAACTTTATAGGCTTTGTGGTCGAACTTACCCCCCGCATGCAGGGTGGTCATCACCACCTCCATGGCGGATTTCCCCTTTAGTTTAGGGTCCTTCACCTCGGTCATGGGATCCACGGGAATTCCACGGCCATCATCTAAAATGGTCACGGAATTCCCTGTATGAAGCACCACCTCTATGTTCTTACAGAAATCTGCCAACACCTCGTCCACAGAGTTATCCACTGCTTCATACACAAGATGGTGAAGCCCTGTGGGTCCTGTGGAACCGATATACATCGCTGGCCTTTTTCGTACGGCTTCCAGTCCTTCCAAAACTTGAATTTTAGACGCGTCATAGTCGTTCGCAGACACCACTTCTGCGCTAGATTTAGACATTCCAGACCTCCCCTTGCGACTGTCTTTTTTCATCTAGCCTGAATTCCCCAAAGGGAATTCACCCATAGGGCCAGCGCCGCTTGACGGCGCTGGGGCTGTCCAGGGGCGTAGCCGCAAATTCAGTTGCCACCAGTTTAATATGCAATGTAACACGGGCAACTGAATTTTTTGGGCTAAAACTTCCTTATTTTGATCCCTTTGATCCATGAACTCTTAAAATACTTATTCAGTTTCTTTGTAATTTCAATGGCCCTCAGTTGAAGCTCCTGGATAGCAGAAGAAGACTTCGGTTTCACATATAAAAATCCCGCCTGAACACCGTCTAGAATCCAATAGCGTGCTAGGCTACCCAACTCTTTTTCCCAAACGGCATTGAGGATAGCTACCCGGTCGGGACGGATACTGTGCCTGGCCTTCCATGATTTAGCTAATTCTGATGCCTGTGTCCAGGTCCCCATTATTCTCTCATGGGCATGATGACATAGCGGTAATCAGGATCTCCCGTGGGTTCCAATACGGCGGGGTTTATGGGGCTGGTAAAGCCCAATGTGACGGTCTCGGTCTCTATGCTCTTGAGGGCGTCCAAAACAAAGATGGGATTGAAGGCAATTTGAAACTCTTGCCCCTTATAAGCGATCTCTAATTCATCCTCAAACTCCAGATTCTGGGAAGAAGCGGAAATGTGTAGGGTTCCGTTTCTGAGCCGGTATTTAACGGATCCACCTCTCTCTATAGAGCATAGAGAGGCTCTGCGGGTGATGGCCAGGAGATCTTGGGTTGGAATCTGTATCTGAATGTCCCTTTTGGCGGGGATCACCTGCTCGTAGTTGGGAAAGTTCCCTTCAATCAATCTAGAAAGGAATGTTGTCTGTTTGAATTGAAAGGCGATCTGGTTGTCTGATATCCCCACCAGAACCGTTTCATCAGCTCCCACGG
>JACQJN010000058.1 GCA_016205085.1 Elusimicrobiota bacterium
AGATACCGCTACCGTTAAAATCTTGGACTCATCCCGCACCACGCCCCCCTTGGCGATCTCCGCGTATTTCATCTCCTTGGCCTTGCCCGTCTTGGACAACACCTTCGTGATCGCGGCCGTCAACGTCGTTTTCCCGTGGTCCACGTGCCCGATCGTGCCTACGTTCACATGCGGCTTCTTACGGTCAAACTTAGGTTTGGACATTTTTCCTCCAGCATAAACTCATTTTATCTTGTGGTGGCCTCGCTCGCCATTCTCTTTTCCACAATACCTCGAGCAATATTGGCCGGCACCTCTTCATAGTGGCTGGGTTCTAAATTAAAAGAAGCCCGTCCTTGCGAAATAGATCGCACCACTGTGGCATAGCCAAACATCTCAGAAAGAGGCACCGTCCCTTGAATAAATTTGATATTCCCGCGGTTTCCCATCTCCATAATCTTGGCCCGCCGGGAATTTAAATCTCCGATGACGTCTCCCATGTATTGTTCTGGAGTCACCACTTCAAATTTCATAATGGGTTCCAGCAAAACGGGACTTGCCTTTTTAGCCCCTGACCGCAGTGCCATGGCCGACGCAATTTTAAAAGCCATTTCGGAGGAGTCCACTTCATGAAAGGAACCGTCCACCACGGTAGCGCGAATATCCACAATAGGATATCCCGCCAATGCACCCCCCTCCAACGCTTCCCGACAACCCTTTTCTACCGCTGGAATATATTCCTTGGGAATTCTTCCCTGTCTTATTTTATCTACAAACTCAAATCCCTTCCCCACTCCTAAAGGCTCCAATTCCAAGAACACATGCCCATACTGGCCACGACCGCCAGATTGGCGAATATACTTTCCTTCTTCTGTCAACTTTTTCTTGATGGTTTCCTTGTAGGCTACCTGGGGACGCCCCACATTGGCCTGAACATTAAATTCACGCTGCATGCGGTCCACAATAATCTCCAGATGCAGTTCCCCCATGCCTGAGATAATGGTCTGGCCTGTTTCAGTGTCGGATTTCATCCGAAAGGTCTGGTCTTCCTCAGCCAGCCTTCCCAAAGCAATCCCCATCTTTTCTTCGTCTGCCTTGGATTTAGGTTCTATGGCTACCGATATAACAGGATCCGGGAAATGCATCTCTTCTAAAAGAAGAGGCTTGTCCTCAGCGCACATCGTCTCTCCAACCGCTGCATTCTTCAATGCCACGGTGGCGGCGATGTCTCCCGCAAAAAGTTCCTTGATCTCCTCACGTTTGTTGGCATGCATGCGCAGGATACGTCCGACTCTCTCCGACTGACCTTTTCTAGGAAAATAGACCGTGTCTCCCTGATTGAGGGAACCGGAATAGACTCTAAAAAAAGCCAGTTTCCCAACATAGGGATCCGTCTGTATCTTAAAAATCAGCGCGCTGAAAGGCGCACTGTCTTTATGTTCTCTAGCTTCTTTTTGGCTGTTGCGCGGATGAGTGCCTTCCACGGGCGACAAATCCTGGGGAGAAGGCAGATAATCGCAGACGGCATCCAGCATTGGTTGGACTCCCTTATTTTTGTAAGAGGATCCGCATAGAACAGGGAATATCTTACTCTGAATGACTCCTTTTCTTAATACGCGTCGGATCTCTTCCGGTGCAAAATCGTGTTTACCCTCCAAATATTTTTCCATAAAGGTGTCGTCAAATTCAGCCACCTTCTCCAAGAGATGCTCCCTGTATTCCTTGGCCTTTTCCAAAAGATCGGCCGGGATATCCGTGATATCAAATTTGGCTCCCAGCTCCTCTCCATGCCATATCTTGGCTTTCATCTCAATTAAGTCGATGATGCCCTGAAATTTATCCTCCGCTCCGATAGGTAACTGGATGGGACAAGAATTGCCTCCCAGTTTTTGCTCGATGGAAGAAGCGGACATATAAAAATCGGCTCCCGTTCTATCCATCTTGTTTATATACGCTATACGAGGAACATGATAACGATCTGCCTGGCGCCAAACCGTTTCCGATTGAGGTTCCACCCCCTGGACGCCGTCAAAAACAACTACAGCCCCATCCAAAACCCTCAAGGACCTCTCCACCTCCGCTGTAAAATCTACATGGCCTGGAGTATCGATGATGTTGACCTGACAATCCCGCCAGGCGCAGTAGGTAGCCGCAGCTGTAATGGTGATGCCACGCTCTCTCTCCTGGGGCATCCAATCCGTTGTGGTGGTTCCCTCATGCACCTCTCCGATCTTATGGATGCGGCCGGTATAATACAGGATGCGCTCTGTGGTGGTGGTTTTGCCCGCATCGATGTGCGCGATGATCCCGATATTACGAACCTTTTCTAATATAAATTGCCGTGACATTTTACCACCGATAGTGGGCAAAGGCTCTATTGGCCTCCGCCATCTTGTGGGTATCTTCTCTCTTTTTGAAAGCGACCCCTTCCTTCTTAGAAGCCAGAATAATCTCCTCCGCTAAACGATCCAGCATCGGTTTTCCTGTTTTGGTTCTAGCCGCATTAATGATCCAGCGCATCGCCAAGGTAGTGGAACGCAGAGGCTTGACCTCATTGGGAACCTGGTAGGTAGCCCCTCCCACACGACGGGGACGCACCTCCAGGAGAGGCCGGACATTCTCAATAGCGCGGGTGACAACGTTCAATGGATCCTCTTTCAGTTTTTCCTTTATAGAATCCATCGCATCATAGATAACCCGTTCCGCAGTGGCTTTCTCACCCTTAAAATTCAACTTATTAATCAACCGAGAAACCAATACCGATTTGTACTTAAAATCGGCTGGTGGAAGATCTCTCCGATCCCTAGGTCTAAGTCCTTTTCGTGGCATAGGCTATGCTTTGGCCGCAACAGGGGCAGCCTTTGCAGAAGTTGCGGCACCTCCTTCCTTGGGTCGTTTGGCCCCATACTTGGAACGCCCCTGCCTTCGGCCATCCACCCCCGCCGTATCCAAAACACCCCGAATAATAT
>JACQJN010000057.1 GCA_016205085.1 Elusimicrobiota bacterium
ATGTGGAGCATGTCAAAAGAAGTTTCCCTGATTTCCCTTTATAGTACAATAAACCGATGGCGGAATCGGAATCCATATTGATCGTAGATGACGAAGAGGGGGTCTTGGATATTTGCGAGAGCGCGCTTTCCCTGAAGGGTTTTAAAGTGAGCACGGCGCGCAACGGGACCCAAGCCCTTAAAAAATTGGATTCCATCTGGTTCGACGTTGTGCTGACCGATCTTGTGATGCCGCCTCCCACCGACGGTCGGGAGCTTTTACAGAAGGTCAAAGTCCAGCGTCCGGGAACCGATGTGATAATCATGACGGCCTCTCCCACTTTGGAGACGGCCATCGCCGCTTTAAAGGAGGGGGCCTACGACTATCTCATCAAGCCTTTTGAGATGGATTATCTGCAGTCCGTCGTGGGTCGGTGCATTCAAAAGAGACGCGACCAGAGAGAACTCGCGGTCGAAAGACAGCTCCGGGAGGAACTGGAGGCGGCTTACTCGGAACTTAAAAAATTAGAGAAACTTAAAGAGGCTTTTTTAGCACGGGTGAGCCATGAACTCAAAACCCCTTTAAGCGAGGTGGTGGTGGCTCTCCAGGTTTTAGAGGAGTCGCTTCTCCCCGCGTCGGATGTCAAGACCAAACTTCAAATTGCCAAGGATGGGGCGGGAAGACTGCAGGAAATCATCGAAGATCTTTTAAGTTTTGTGCGGGTCCAAAAGGATGATCTGGAATTGAACAAAGAGAGGGTGAATCTTTTGGAGTTGTTTAAGGAGATCACCGAAGAAGCCAGGCAGATTCGGGAATCAAAAAAGATCAGCCTTGCAATGGATTTTCCCCAGGAGATGCCTTTGTTTCCGGGGGATAAGAGTCTTTTAAAAAAAGCTTTGCGGCATATATTTTTAAACTCCGTCTATTTCAACAGGGAGGGAGGGTCTGTCCAGATTCAGGCCAAGGTCAGGGAGAGAGGGATTATCCTTTCAGTGAAAGACACGGGAGAAGGTATTCCTGAGGGACAGAAAATGAATGTATTCGACCCTTTTTACCAGATTGCGGAGTACATGACGCGCAAGGTGGGAGGAATGGGGTTGGGCCTAGCCATCACCCGCAGGATCATAGAGGTGCACGGAGGGGCTATAGAGGTGGAGAGCGCCTTGGGGAAAGGAACCACGTTTAAGGTTTATGTTCCTGTAGATTTTTAAGAGCCGATAGTTCTCCTTCATAGCGGGCCAGTTTTTCCCGAAGGCTTTCGTCCTTGGGATCCAGCTGGACCGCTTTTTTCATGGACTTGACGGCATTGGCCAGGTCTCTTTTGGTGTGGTAGAGTTTGGCCAATGTGACATGGAAGCCGGCATTTTTATGATCTAGCCGGATGGCTTTCTGAGCCATCTCAAATCCCTCCGCCATGCGGTAGCGGTTTAAGCCGCAAAGATAAGCGTAGGCATCGTACCAAAAGGCGCCCTGAGGATATTTTTGGATCATCATTTTGTAGAAATGGAGCGCCTTTTCAAGGCCCTCTTTCCTGTAGTTTCCTTCCAGGAGATAAGCGGCATCCTCGGCGAGAGGGGACTCCGGGAATTTCTGGACCAGATCCTCCAATATTTTGGAAGCCTCGGCGTATTTCATCTTCCCGCGTTTTGACTCCGCGTACAGAAACATCGCTCTGGCCCGGTAGTCTTTTTGATTTTTAGGGTCCAATCGTTCCAGTTCTCCGTAGTATTTTAGAGACAGCTCCTCATTCCCCTGCTTGGAGGCTATGTCCAGTTTTTGGAAAAGGGCAGCCAGGGGATCTGGGGGGACATCCTCAGTGGGGCGCTTTATTTTTTGAAAGGTTTGATCTAAATATACGGTGAAATCTTTGGCGTTTTTGAAACCCAGGAGTCTTTCTATTTCGGTTCCATATCGGTCAAAAAAAATAAATGTGGGCCAGTTCCTGACCTTGAATCTTTGGTGCAGAGGCCAGCCCACTTCGGTTTCCGAGTCATATCGGGCGAATATGAATTTGTCCAGTTTAGTTTGTAC
>JACQJN010000007.1 GCA_016205085.1 Elusimicrobiota bacterium
GGCCTGCACGATGGAGTTGCGCCGCCAGGAGGGCAAGACGTTTTTTCTAGCGGGGGCGGCGAACCGGCTCGTCAGCCCCTCGGGGGAACCGGGGGGGTTTCTCATCGTCCTGCGGGACGTGACGGAAATGCGGAAAGAGGAAATGCTGAAAGTCCTGCAAAAAGATATTTATTATGCGTCGGCTGGGATTCAGCCTGTGCCTTTCTATAAATAGTGCTACTTGGGGTAAGCATCACGAAATTTTTTGATTTCCCGGATAGAGCCTAAAAGTTCCAGAATAAGCTCCGATTCCTTGGTAGAAGAGGTGATATAGGAGAATTCATAGAAGCTCCCTTTAAAAACAAAGGCTCCCGTGAACGCCTGCGCCGCCCCGGAACCTCCCGAAGGATTGAGAAGTTGAAACGCCACCACGGGGACCCCTCCTCCGCCTGCCAAAGAATTAGAGAAGAAAGAGGCGGTCTCTTGCTTCAATCCCTGGATCGTTTGTCTCTGCTGGACTATCCAGTTGCCCAAAAAGTTCTGCATCTTCTCTTTGGCGGCCCTCTTCTCCGAATTAGACTCCAGATTGAATCTCTGGATCATCAGAAGTCTTCCTCCGAGTTTTTCCTTTTGTCTAAACACTACCTCTCTTTTACTGCCGCCCGCCACGCCCAGATTGGCCTCGGCTGAGATATTCTCCCATCCCCTGGGAAGAAATATCTCAAAAGAAGAACTCGTGGGACGGACCCACTGGCCTTGAGCCAGATTCAGCTTGGCAGGCCGCTGACCGGTGCCGCCCGTCATCATCTTGCCCACCACAAGGCCAATCAATAAGGCCGCCAGAACTACAACACCCAGTTTCCACCTATCTTCTTTAGGAACATCCCAGAGCGCCTTTAAGTCTGGGAATTTCCTTTTCTCACCACCAAGACCAGTCTTTCCGAGAAGCTCAGCGAACGGCGATCCGCTCCCGCTCCCCGTTTCTGGTAAATTATCCATGATTCCTCCTCCTTTTACCCTAGTCGCGACACTACGGAAATATCCCGCGTATCTGGATGGCCTTCGCAATACGGCTCACCGCCACCATTTGAGCTGCCAGTCTCATGTCCACGCGTTCCTTTTTAGAAACCTCATACACCGTCTGGAATGCCTTATCCATGATATCCTGCAGCCGCCGGTTGACGTCCTCTTCCTTCCAGAAATAAGCCTGGATATCTTGTACCCATTCCAAATAGGAGACGGTAACTCCTCCGGCATTGGCCAGAATATCCGGCAGAACAAACACTTCGCGGTCATAGAGAATCTTGTCCGCTTCGGGCGTGGTGGGGCCGTTGGCCGCCTCCGCAATCAGTTTGGCCTGGACCCGCCTGGCATTCTCTTCCGTGATTTGATTCTCCAAAGCCGCAGGCACCAACACATCGCACTTGGTTTCCAGAAGCTCTTCATTGGTGATGCGAGTCACTCCGTTGCCGGTATATTCCGTAACGCTTCCGCCTTTGGCCTTGATCTGGTTGAGCTTGGAAACATCCAGGCCCTTGTCGCAATGAACTCCTCCCTTGGAATCGGAAACCGCTATGACCTTCAGTCCCAGATCCGAAAGAAGTTTCGCGCAAATGGAGCCGGCATTCCCGAACCCCTGGACGGCCACTCTGGAATCCTTAAGGTTCCAACCCAACTGCTTAAAGGCGTTCTGGATCACATACACCACTCCGCGGCCGGTGGCCTCGTTCCTTCCCAGGGAACCGCCAATTTCAATAGGCTTCCCCGTAACCACCCCGGGGGCGCTATAACCCACTACCATAGAGTAGGTATCCATCATCCAAGCCATCGTTTGAGGATTGGTGTAAACATCCGGAGCCGGGATATCCTTCTCGGGGCCGATGATGATGGATATTTCAGAGGTAAAACGTCGAGTGAGCCGTTCCAATTCTCCTATCGAAAGTTCTTTAGGATTCACCCGAACCCCTCCCTTGGCACCCCCATACGGAACTCCCATCACCGCGCATTTTAAAGTCATCCAAAAAGCCAATGCCTTCACCTCTTCCAATGTCACATCAGGATGGTACCGTATGCCTCCTTTGGCCGGTCCGCGCTCCACATTATGCTGGACGCGGTATCCCTCAAAAACTTCGATAGAACCGTCATCCATCCGGATGGGGATAGAAACAATCAGAGCCCGTTTACAATGAGCGATCTTCTTCTTAATACCAGGATCCAGTTTCATCTTGGCTGCCACCGAATCCAACTGGACCATGGCCATTTGCCACGGATTTCGCTCAACATGAGATTGCATTTTGTTTTCTGCCGTTTTCAAGACCATTTTTTTCCTCCTGGAATGGGAATCAGTCACGGTACTGTATGCAATTTATTGTACCAAAGCAAGAAGCAAAATCCCACAAGACAAAAGACCTACTCTATAAATAGGAATAACGGGCAATAAAATAAGGAACCTGGAGCGGGCGAAGGGAATCGAACCCTCGTCTGATCCTTGGCAAGGACCCGTTCTACC
>JACQJN010000068.1 GCA_016205085.1 Elusimicrobiota bacterium
CCCGTATCTCTTGCCAAATCAGAAAGATTGAGAATTTGAGCCGTTCTACCTGCGCACAGCTGAAGAAATCTTTGGAACGTATTCAAATCTCCCACTTGGATCAGGGAGCGAACATCGCGCTCAAGGTAGGTTTGTACATATCCAGAACACCAAAGAGTTCGATCCACCCTGCTTTGGGTGCGTATCTCAGGATAGGCACCCCTTAAAAGCCATCCCCCCAGCAAGCCGCTCGAACTTCTAGGAAGCCTCAAAGGAGCTACGGAGTCAAATACAGAGGAAAGAAGTGAATCCAAGGAATCATTCCTTAAAGGTTGTCCGACCGCCTCCGAATAAGAGAAAGGCAAGAGAGAAAGCACCGCCACCCGCCCCGCCAGAGATTGACTGACATTTTGCATAAGCGCCAAATTTTGAGATCCCGTAAAAAGCCACTGTCCCGCCATACGGTTTTCATCAATGGCTGTCTTCACATAACTTAAAATTTGCGGAAGATGTTGAATCTCATCCAAAATAATAGGAGGGGGGTGATCCTTGAAAAACCCGATAGGATCTGCCTGGGCCCGTAAGCGAACATCGGGATTCTCAAGAGAAATAAATCGGTGGGTGCGCCCCCATTCTGAACGCAACAGGGTGGTTTTCCCAGACTGACGAGGACCCGTAACCAGTATCGCAGGAAAGGTTTTTAAGGCTCTCTGAATCGTCCTTAAAAGGGTTCGTTTAAGCAATTTCACAAAAGTAGTATACCACATGCAGATTTAAAGTCAAGATTTAAATTAGCAAAAAGACATCTACTCAGCGGTTTAGCTCAGGAGGAAAGGACAGGTTGCCAACTGAAATTAAAGATGTCTTTTGTCAATGGATAGCTGGATGGGGCAGCGGAGATAATAGAAGCAGACCCAACCTTTGGCCCCCACTGATGAATCGAGCGTCTAAGAGAGTTGGCATGTTTGGGTGTAATGGTTACGGCACTCTTAATTTCAAACAGGTGCAGCCTATCCTCTAAGTCCACCACCAAATCTACTTCCAAACCGTCTCTGGAGCGCAAATAATAGAGAGGAGGTTTCTGTCCCGAGTGCAGAAACCGCTTTAAAAAATCGCACACCACCATCGTCTCAAAGAGAGGACCGAAACTGGGGGAATGGACTAGGGTTGAAATTTCATTGAGGCCTAGAAGATAGGAAGCCAGCCCTGTGTCAGTAAAATAGAGCTTGGGGCTTTTGACAATCCTCTTACCCAGATTCCTGTAGTAGGGATAAAGCAGATAAACTTGATATCCTGCCTCTAGAATAGAGAGCCATCTTTTCGCCGTGGGAACGCTAATTCCTAATTCACGCGCCATCTCGGAGAGGTTTAATATTTGAGCAGTTCTGGTAGCGCACAACCTCAGAAACTGCTCGAATTGAGTCAAATTCCCAATGCTAGCCATGTTCCGAACATCTCTCTCAAGATAGGTTGTGATATAAGAGCCGCACCATAATTGCCGATCCACCTTAGGATGAGAAACAATCTCAGGAAAACTCCCCCTCAGAAGCCATGCGCCCAGGGAAATCGACTTTGCAATCGCCCTGGCGGATTTTAAATTTTTTACCCACTCCGCCCCTTCTTTGGCGCCAAGGGCATTGCCCACGCATTCGGCATAAGAAAAGGGAAGAAGGGACAACACAGCAGCTCTCCCCGCCAGAGACTGTGTGACGTTCTGCATTAAGGCAAAGTTTTGAGAACCGGTCAGTATCCAATGCCCAGGCTTTCGGTGGTCGTCAATCCGGGTCTTGATAAAGGAGAGAAGCTCGGGGATGTACTGAATCTCATCAATGATGAGCGGGGGAGGATATTGAGCCAAAAAAGCAAGGGGATCTTCCTTGGTGCGCAACCTTATATCGGGATCCTCCAAGCTTACATAAGTGTGGGTTTTGGAGAAAAGGGCCTTAAGAAGGGTAGTTTTCCCGGATTGACGAGGACCTGTCAGAACGACAGCCGGAAAGCTTTTTAGTGCCTTAGAGAGGGTGCGGGTTAGGGAGCGCTCCTTGAACCCCATGCCAATATTCTAACCCTTAATTTTTAATATTTCAAGTTAAATTTAATGCATTATTTACACCGGCCCTTCTTGACAAAATCTTTACAAATCCTAGAAGCAATCTTGA
>JACQJN010000069.1 GCA_016205085.1 Elusimicrobiota bacterium
CCTCCAGTCCTAAAGGACGAGCCCCCGCCTTCGGCAGGGACTGCTTCGCTGAGTGCTTCTTGTTTTATTTTTCTTTTATTCTTTACACTCTACCTTCATACATCCCCACCCACCATCGCTCCCTACAGAGACGCAGGAGAAATGCTGGTGGTTGCCCACAGCCTTTCGGTCGCCCATCCCCCCAGCTATCCTCTCTACACCCTTGTGGGAAAAATATTCGCCCAGATCCCGCTCGGCAACTTGGCTTTCCGTCTTAACATCCTCTCGGCCCTGGCTGGCGCAGCAGCCGTAGCGATGCTTTTTTATATCCTTTCTCTCCACTTAGGGAAGCTTCCGGCGTTTTTATCCGCCGCTTGTCTAGGAATTTTGCCGACCTTCTGTCATGTCTCTCAAGTTTCCGAAATGTACAGTCTCCATCTGCTATTCGCTCTCATCCTCTTGCACTTGGCATGGCCACGGGAAAAAAGTCTACCGGATAACCGCTTCCTTCTATTTTGTTTTCTCTATGGACTTTTTTTAGGCAACCGGTTGGACCTGATTCTTTGGGCCCCCGCTTATGGAAGCCTTATATGGAGGACTGGAGGCGAAGGGCTCTCGTCCTTTAGGATTCGCCGTCCTCCTATTCTTTTTGGTTTCTTCTTCTTCCTTCTGGGATTCTCCGTCTATCTCTACCTTCCCTTACGCTCGGCCCAAGCCCCCTGGCTGGATTGGAACCATCCCGCCCTGTTGAAAAATTTCATAGGCTCCCTGAGCCGAAAAAGCTACGGAGCCACCCTGGACCTGCTCTCCAAACAATATCAAACCGGAGAACTTTTTCTCCCCAATCTCATCGAAAATGCAAAACATATTCTTCAAGGTATCGGCTGGATAGGGATTTTTCTTTGTCTCTTCGGATTTTTTCATCTCATGCGTTCAGAACGCGATCTCTGGATGTCGACCCTTCTAGGCTATTTTTTCTCAGGGCCACTTTTTCTCTACCTCGCCAACATGCCCCCCAATCCCCACTCCATGGCCATCGTGGAGCCCCATTATCTGTTTAGCGATATCTTTCCGCTCCTATGGATGGCCTATGGAATTTATATACTCGCCCAGCGAACCCGATGGTTAACCCTTCCTTGCATGATTCAACTGCTTCTATTGCTCCTCTCCCATGCTCCCCATTCCAACCGACGCTGGAATCTTCTAGCCCACGACTACGCCCGAAATTTGCTTGCGGCCGCGCCCTCTGAAAGCCTGTTATTGGTGCGTGAAGACGTTCAGCTGTTTAGTCTTTGGCACCAACAACAGGTTTTAGGAAAACGCCCCGAAATCCCCATTTTAGCCCAAGGTCTCTCGGGAAGTCCCTGGTATCAAAAGAATTTCACTCGACAATATCCCATCCCACAACCTGTTCTTCTAAAAACAAACGATACTTCCTCTTGGCGAAAAGCAAAGGACCTGTTCGCCCTTAGAATGTTCGCGACCCATGACGCAGAACTGCCGCCAAAAATTCCGGCACTCCCCTATGGGCTGGCGGTAGAGATTTTTCCTTCTATAAAATCCATCCCTCCCCCATGGACCTTTTATATTTTCAGAGGAAAGCATCGTTATGAACACCAATCTGATTTTTTTGCTTCTGATCTGGTAGAAGCCTATGCGCAAGGATGGTACCGGCAGGCTTCTTTAAAAAATCTAGGGGACTCCTCCGAAAGTGTCGCTATCCGAAAAGAACTGAACCTGGCTTGGTCTATCAAAGAAGACATTCCTGAAATCCCACTCAGTCTAGGGGTGCTGGAGTCCAACCGCGGCAGATGGCCCATGGCCCAGCATTATTTTCAGAGGACATGCGAGACGTATGAGGTTTTGGAGCATTTGACCCAAAAATACCATTCCCTGCCTTCACTGAAAGAAGCCATCCGGACCGCCAGCGCCAATGCCTATCTCAATTTAGGTGTCGCCCTGGAAAAAAAAGGAGAAAACTCAGAAGCCGAAAGGATGTATGAAGAAGCCCTTCGAAAAAACCCCGCTTTGGCCCAGGCGCATTACAACCGGGCAATCCTCTACTGGAATCAAGATTGGAATAAAGTGATGGGAGAGCTCCAGGAAGCGCTCAGGATCGATCCGGGGCATGCACCGGCGCGTGCGGCGTTGCTTCAGGTGGAACGGCGAGGAAAGTAAGTGTACCGAAATTGGAACATGCCTAAGAGATCCCAGCCTCCTTCGAAATTGAGATAGGAGAGCTCAAAGTTAAGCTTTAGAAATTGCCCCAACCTTAAATTCAGCAAAAAGGGCCGCGCAGCAGCCCCTTGAGGTTTTATCCATTCCACCACAACAGGGTAAGAAGGGGAGACCAGCCAGGTGAATCCGGCAAAAAATATGTCATGGGAAGTGGCCTCCTGCCCTGGATGTCCTGAAAGCGCCAAGGCTTGAGGTGTCAGAAACTCCGAAAGCAGAGACATCTGATCTGCGGCATTTCCTCCCATGTATCCCACGCTGGTGATCCATTTTGAACGAAATTTCTTGCTTGCCACCACATAAGCCCCACCCAGACCTTTGGTAGCTCCCCGATCCACCTGCACAGAAACAGTCGGAGAATTGAGCGTGGGCTGGGGAGCATCCCGGAAGGCGAAGATCCCTTGAGCGCCCGCAGCCAAAGCAGGCCGCCAATCTTTTTCCGTTTGCACCAGCATTTTGCCATCCACCGTTAAAAACCATTGTCCTATTCTATCGATAAAATTGGTTTTTGCCGTAGTCCAATCCAAAGAATTCTTTCCATAAAGTCGGCCAATATAATAGGCCGCATTAAAATCCAAACCGAGACCAATGGAGTTTTTCCCGTATCCCCTGTAAGCGTTGGGCATCAAAATCATTCCACTTAAACTTAACCTTGGCTCTACTGACTTTGTCAGCACGCTTTGTTCTGCAGCGGGAAGAACTTCCGTCGTTGCGGAAGCGGTGGAAGAAGGAGCCACCTGCAGCAATTGCCCATAAGTAACAGTAGTTAGTAGTTGGTAGTTAGCAGTTAGTAGAAAGGCAAAAAATAATTTATTGATCATAAAACTAACGACCAATGACCAACAGCCAACAACAACCTTAGGACAAGATTGGCAGCCAGTCCGGCCGCCACATCATCTAAAACCACGCCAACCCCATAAGGATATTTTTCCAAAAAACGAAATCCCGGCACCTTCATCACATCGAAAAATCGAAACAAGACAAAGGCGCTCAATAAAATCGAAGCATGTCTTGGCAGAAAGGCCATCGCGGTCCAGAAACCCACTGTTTCATCGATGACAATTCGAGGATCATCCGGCGTCCGGAATGCGAATTCAGCCGCACCACTGATTCCTATGGATATTAAAACAGCGCAGAGAAAGAAAAAATAAAAAAACCC
>JACQJN010000070.1 GCA_016205085.1 Elusimicrobiota bacterium
CCTTGGGTCCCATGAGGAAACCTTGAAGTTTCTGGGTCATTTGCAGAATCTTCTGGGCATTTTGCGGACCCTTTCCCGAGAAGGCGGAACCGAGTTTCCCGGCCCATGAATTTAAAAGCTCTTTGATATTCGGCATAGATTCATCAAAAAAGCGCCGATGCCCCACTCACAGCGGGAGCATCTCGGCGCTACTTGAGATTAATTAACAGGAAATTCAAGCTTTGTCAAGGGTTTTTTCCTGCCTGACAAAGGGGGCCTATTTTGGTAAAATAAGGGTGTGTTTTCCATCAAGGCCGTACTCTTGGATTTTGGAGGAACTTTGGATGCCAATGGCATCCACTGGCTGGACCGCATCTACCCGATGTATCGGTCGTTTGGGGTTCAGGTTTCACGGGAAGCCTTTGAAAAAGCCTTTTATTACTCGGACGATCACCTAGCAAAACGTTATAAATTATCTTCCCTCAACCTCGAGGAGACGCTTACCCTTCAGGTTCAGGATGTTCTGAAGTTTTTGGAGTTGCAGGATCCTTCCATGGCCAAGAAAATCGTTGAAGTCTTTGTAGCCGCCGCTCGGAAATACCTGAGGAAAAATGAGATTCTCCTCAAAGAGTTGAGGTCCCAATATCGTCTGGGAGTGGTTTCCAATTTCTATGGGAACATGCCCTCCATCTTAAAGGGGGAGGGTCTGTTGGATTTGTTTGATGTGGTGGCGGATTCCACCCAGGTGGGAGCGGTCAAGCCTGATCCTAAAATTTTTCATTACGCCCTCTCCTCACTGGGGTTGGCGGCGGATCAGGCCCTGATGGTGGGAGATTCCTTGGAGCGGGATATGCGGGGGGCTGAGGCGGCAGGGATGCCACATGCTTGGCTGTACGGGGATCGGTTTGAACAAAAGCTTCCTGATCCCTGCTGCCAAAATGTCGTGGTGTTGAAGTCCTTGGGAGAAATTCTGGATGTTTGCCGGAATCATTGCGGCCGGTAGCGGCGAAAGGCTTAAAAATGTCGGTGGTGGGCAAATCAAACCCCTTTTGAATGTGGGGGGTAAGCCCTTGATCACTTGGCCCGTGGGCGCGTTGGCCCATGCAGGTGTAAAGTCTTTTATCGTTTTGTCCCATACCCGCGGGGTGCCTATTCAAGGCTGCCTGACCTCCGAGTTTCCCCACCTTCGATTTCGGTTCTTGTTCAAGGATACGGCTTCTTCCTGGGAGAGCTTTCGCCTGGTTTCCAGGGAGTTATCTTGCAGCGGCAGGGAATTTGTTCTGGGGACGGCGGATGCCGTCTATGCTTGGCCGGAGGCTTCCCGATTTCTGGCTTCGGCTAAAGCTTTTAAGGCGGATGCCGTGCTGGGGTTGACCTCTTTTATAGATGATGAGAAGCCCCTCTGGGTGGAACTGGACTCGGTAGGAAGGGTGACGGCGTTGGGGGCCAAAGTCCAAGATAAAAGGTATGCCACCTCAGGGCTTTACTATGTCACCCGGGATCTTGTTCGGGACATGCCTTCTTCAAATCAGTTTTCTTCTCTCCGGGCATTTTGGGCGTGGGCTGTGGCCAACAAGAGGGTATATGGTGTTCCATTGTCCAAAGCGGTGGATGTGGATAGACCTGAAGATATTGCAGTGGCTGAGGATTTTTTGAGGTTATGCGCTGTCTAGGTATCTTGAGAGAGCTTTTGCACTCTCCCAAAAGAGAGTCGGACGACGCCTTGATCCTAAAGGGGGTTTTGCGGGAGTTGTCTTCTGGCGGAGTCGAATCCTCCTGCTCCGCTCCGGAAAACCTGGAGAGTCTTTCCTTGGAGGATTGGGATGTTTTTTTGCCGATGTGTGAATCTTATTCCAGACTGCTTAAACTCAAGGAACGGGAAGAATGCGGCCGCAGCTTGTTTATCAACTCTCCGCGGGCAGTCCTCAACTGCTACCGCATCCATATGATTCCGATTTTGACGGCCTGTCCGGGGGTGACATTTCCCCAAACGGTGATCCGGGACGTTCGATATCCATCCAGAGCCCATCTTCCTAAGGAGAAGGGCGTCTCTTATTGGGTAAAGAGAGGGGACGTGCACAATACCTGTGAACGAGATGTGGTTTTTGTGTCCAACAACGCCGAGTGCGAAGCGGTCCGCCAGGATTTCTTAAGAAGATCCATCCAGAAATTCATTCTTCAACGCCACGTTCCCGGGGATCTCATCAAATTTTATGGTGTGGGTCCTGGAAAGTGGTTTACCTGGTTCTACCACAACCCTCAAACGGCGGAAGAATATCCGTTTGACCCTTCCGTGCTGGACCATATGACGCAGAAGGCGGCGAAAGCCCTGGGACTTGAGGTCTACGGCGGTGACGCCATCGCCACGGAAAAAGGATCCATCGTGCTGATTGATGTGAATTCCTGGCCCAGTTTTGCCAAGGTTCGTTTAGAAGCGCAAAAGCGGATCGCTGAACATATTTTGGACAGGATTGTTTCTTCGGATAAGCCGGCTGTTGTCTCATGACTTCAAAACTCTCGATCCCCCACTCGATCACTCAAAGCCCTGTGGCTTGGGCCGCCGGTCCTAAGTCCAGCCGTTTATTTCAGGAGGAGCAGGAACATATTGCCCCTGGACTGCAGTCTATCGCTTTGTTCTCAAAAATTGCCATAGATCATGGGTGTGGGGCCATGCTGACGGATGTGGATGGTCGTGAATATATCGATTTTATCGCCGGCATAGGGGTCGCCAGCTTAGGCCATGCCCATCCCCGATATGTACAAGCCCTTCAGGAGCAGGTGGCCAAGATTTCGGTGGGGAGTTTTACTTCCGAGGCCAGATTGAGTTGGTTAAAGCTGCTGCATTCCGTCACTCCTGGGAATCTAAAACGCACGCAGCTGTATTCCAGCGGGGCCGAGGCGGTAGAATCGGCCATTCGTCTAGCCAAGAGCCACACGGGCCATTTCGAGGTGATTGGATTTTGGGGAGGGTTTCACGGAAAAACGGGAGGGGTTTTAGGACTGTTGGGAGATGAATTTAAAAAGGATCTGGGGCCGCTCATGCCGGGGCTCTACTTGGCTCCTTATCCCAATCCTTATCGCTGTCCTTTGGGGACTAAGCAGGCGCATGATTGCGCCTCTCACTGTTTGGATTTCTTAAGACAATTGATCCGGCGTTCCACTACGGGAAGGTTGGCGGCTATTATCGCGGAGCCCATTCAGGGAACAGCCGGGAATGTGATTCCCTCTCCGGGATTTTTGAAAGGGCTTGTCCAGATGGCCCATGAACACGGAGCTCTGTTCATCTGTGATGAAATGATCACCGGATTTGGAAGGACCGGAAAGATGTTCGGTTGTCAGCATGAAGAAATTGTCCCGGACATCCTGACGATCGGCAAGGGCATGGCGTGTGGGTTTCCCGTGAGCGGAGTGATTACCACCTCGGAAATAGCTCAGGCCAAACCTTGGGCCTTGCCCAGCGGCTCCTCCTCTAGCTATGGCGGGAACCCTCTAGCTGCTGCTGCGTGCTACGCTGCTTTGCAGACTCTCGTGGAGGAAAGATTGGTGGAATATTCGCAGGAGTTGGGAACCTGGATGCTGGGGCGGCTCAAAGAAATGCAGCATAGAATTCCCTGCATAGGGGACGTGCGCGGACGGGGCTTGCTGATGGGAGTGGAGTTAGTGCAGGATAGGGAAACTCGGGAGCCCTTGCCTAAAAATATCACCCGCTCTCTTTTTGAGGAATGTCTCAAGAGAGGACTTCTTTCCATGTGTTATTCCGGTCCTATCCGAATCAATCCTCCCTTGACAATCACAAAATCCCAGGCGGAGGAGGGGCTCGGCAAATTGGAGGAAGCCTTGAAGGCGGTTTCCCGTGCTTAAAGGAGCCATCATCGGATTTGGCCAGGTAGCTGAGAAAGCCCATGCCCTCGCCTGGAAAGAGAAGTCGGGCATTTTTTCCATTCTTGCGGTGGCGGAACAGAATGAAGAGCGCTTGAAGCGCGCCGCTTCCGTGTTTCCAGAGGCAAGACTGTATCCTGATTCTTTGTCTCTGCTTCGTTCCGAGAGCTCCTTGGATTTCGTGGATATTGCGACCCCTCCCGCTTCACACCCCGTCATTATCCTCCAAGCCCTTCAGCAAAATTGCCATGTTTTATGCGAGAAGCCTCTACTGATTAATCCCAAAGATCTGGAAACGATCCGGGCTTTGGCGCTGGCCAAAAACAAAGCGGTGTTTACGGTTCATAATTGGAAAAAGGCTCCCCATTTTCTTAAGGCATCCGACATTTTGAAAGACAAAGTGTTGGGAGGACTCCGGCATGTGGAACTTCATACCCTCCGGAATCAGCCGGCAATTTCTGCCGCGGCGGATTCTTCTTGGAGAAAAGATCCCGCGCAGGCAGGAGGTGGAATATTAGTGGATCATGGTTGGCATTTGTTCAGTTTGCTTCAAGAATTGATTCCGCAAAATCCTCTTTCCATCACGGCTCGATTGCGGATGGGGGAGGGAGGAGTAGAGGAGGAGGCCTCTTGTTTTGTCGTTTATCCTAAGACCACCGCGCTCCTCTATTTGACCTGGCGCTCTCCGGAAAGATCCAACTGGGGAGTTCTGCATGGGACACAGGGAACCCTGGAGATACGCGATGATAGGCTTGTTCTGCAAAGAAAGGGAAAGCCGATAGAAATATTTCCGCAAGAGGAGAGGCTCTCTGCCTCTTCGGCCCATCCCACCTGGTTCTCCCTCTTGCTGGAGGATTTTAGGGCCGAGATATCCAACCCTAAACTCAGGGGGAAGAATCTCCAGGAGGCTGAGATATGCGCTCAACTTCTATTCCATGCCTACCAATCCCATCGGATGGGGTGCAAAACAGTCTCGCTGCCTTTGCTTGTGCCGCCTTTGGGGATTTCTCCTAAGGAACGGTTATCTCTAAGCCAGAATTAGACTCATGCCCAGCGTTTTGTCGAAACCACAGGACAGTTTCATATCTAGATATTTCGACCGCCGGATATCGGGGGCGATCACCTGCCGACTGGTTAAAACCTCAGTCACCCCCAACCAAGTGACGTGGGTCAGTATTACCTTGGGACTTTTGGGAACTCTGTTGTTGCTGTCGCCGGGAACTTACCTGGGATTCGTGGGAACTTTGTTTATTTGGTTTCATTCCGTCCTAGATGGCTGTGATGGGGAGCTGGCTCGGTTGAAAAACATGCAGAGTCGGTGGGGTGCCCTATTGGATTTTTTTGGGGACAACGTGGTGCACGTAGCCCTTTTTTCTGCCCTGGCTGTCGGCCTGTGGTATGCGGAAGGTCTTACGCATTACTTGTGGTTGGGTTTTTCCGCTGACATTGGCGTCATTGCCTCCTGTCTCTTTTACTTTTTCAACTCTCAACTCTCAACTCCCAACTCCCAACTTTCTTTAATGGATCGTCTAGCCCAAAGGGATTTTCTTTACTTGCTTCCCTTTCTGGCTCTGGCGGGAAAATTGTCCTGGTTGCTCTGGGCTGCCGCCATTGGCGCCCCGGCTTTCTTTTTAATTATTGTTTTTTTATCTTTACGTGCCTAAGCCTAAATATCCTCTCTCTCCCAGCG
>JACQJN010000061.1 GCA_016205085.1 Elusimicrobiota bacterium
GAGATTAAGAAATTAAGAGATTACGATTCTTTATATCCGGACACTTAATTACCTAATTTCCTAATATCTTAATCTCTGGAGTTAAAATGGAACAACGGCTGTTTTGGATTGGTTTGGGAATGGGGATTTATGCATGGGTCACACGGTACAGTCTGCATGGCGATCATGTGGAGAATAAAAGATTCGTCAGTTTGTGGCATGCCCTCTTTTGCGCCTTTGCCGGTTTTGCGGCCATTCTGATGGTTTCCATCAGCTTAGAGCAGCGCAGCGGCCAGCCTATAACGACGGGTCTTCTGGGCACGCGCCAATTTCTGGTAAGCCTCTTGGGTGGGATTGTGTTCGGGTTGTGGGGCCTTTGGAGTTCCTACCGGAATGGAACTACTAGGGAATCGCGCGAGAATTATCTACGGGAGGATTTGGAGTGGTCCGAGACGGTTTTTTCCGCCGTTTTGCTGGCGGCTTTCATGATGTATTTTCTCATACAAGCGTTTAAGATTCCTTCAGGTTCGATGAGGAGCACCCTATTGGAAGGGGATCATCTTTTTGTGAATAAATTTATCTATGGGGTGCGCATTCCATGGACCAGTAAAAAGTTTTGGAAACTCCGTCCCATACGACGTGAAGATGTGGTTGTCTTTAGGTTCCCCAGTGAAAGTCCCCAGGAGGTGCATTGCGGAAGCCCGCAATATGGGAAGGATTTCATTAAGCGGGTGGTAGGATTGCCGGGGGACGTGGTACAGGTCCGCAACGGAATGGTCTTGTTAAATGAGAAACCGCTCAATGAAGAACGCTACACGCAATACTTGGATCCTGGTAGATTATCCATCCCGCCGCTTCGCTTGGCCCTGCAGGAATATCAGACCCTTTGGGAAACTCGGAAGTTGACGATGAGACTGGGTGAGACGATGCGGGATCAGTTTGGTCCGGTGAAGATACCCGAGAATCATTACTTTGTGATGGGAGATAATCGAGATCGTTCCTGTGATTCCCGATTTTGGGGGCCCGTGCCGGAGTCCTATGTCAAAGGCATGGCATGGCTTATCTACTGGCCACCGGCCAGGATGAGAACCGTACAATGATGATAGCAATGGAAAGCAATGGAAAGGCTGTGGCAAAAGAGAGTTTTAGGGAACGAAGGAGAGTTGGGTGTTATTTATTGCTTTCTTTTGCGACGACCTTTCTTTTGCTTTCTGTTGCTGAAGCTGGGCAGAAGGTGTTGGTGGCTACTTACAGTGGAATTATCAGCCCGCCGGCGGCAGAGTTTCTATCCGAAGCGATTCAGAGGGCGGAGAGGGAGGACTTTGAGGCTCTTATCATCGAACTGGATACTCCAGGGGGTTTGGATCTGTCGATGCGGGAGGTGGTCAAGTCTGTCATGGGATCGGATGTCCCCGTGATCGTATATGTTTCCCCATCCGGAGCCAGGGCCGCTTCGGCTGGTGTTTTTATAACCATGGCTGCCCATGTGGCGGCGATGGCTCCGGGAACCAATATCGGGGCCGCCCATCCGGTCATGTTGGGTGGTGTCCCACCCCTTAAACCGGGGGAGAAGAAGGAGCCGTCTCCTTTGGAAGATAAGGTTATCAATGATGCGGCGGCCTATCTCAAGTCCATTGCCCAGAGGAGAAATAGAAATGAGGGGTGGACTTTGGCGGCTGTTTCCAGAAGTTCTTCCACAACGGCGGAGGAGGCAGTGCGCAATCGGATTGTGGACTTGGTGGCCGAAAATCTTCAGGATCTTTTACTTCGGGTGGATGGCCGCCGTATCCCTGAAATGAATCGGATTTTGAAAACGCAAGGGGCTGGGATCGTTCGGCTGGAGATGTCCCGCCGGCAGAGATGGTTGACGGCCATTACAGATCCCAACGTGGCTATGATTCTGATGAGTTTGGGAGCGGCAGGACTATTTTTGGAGCTGTATAATCCGGGACTTATCCTTCCGGGAGTTGTGGGAGGAGTGTCTCTTATTCTAGGTTTTTATTCTCTGCACACACTCTCTGCCAATTACGCCGGCATCCTCTTGATTCTGTTGGGTTTTGTCCTCTTTCTGTTGGAAATCAAAGTGGTGAGTTATGGGATATTGACTATCGGGGGGGCCATTTCTTTTCTGCTGGGAACCCTGATTCTTTTCGATAAATCGGTCACGGGAGGCGTGGCTTTATCCTGGAGGATTGTATCCAGTACTCTGTTGGGAATGGTTGGATTTACTTTTCTCTGTGCCGTTTTGTACTACCGCGCCAGCCACTTGAAGTCTAAAGTGGGCTCCGAGGCTTTAATAGGGATAGAGGGGATCACCAAGACCGACTTAAATCCTGAAGGAAAGGTTCTGGTGATGGGAGAGCTTTGGAATGCCCAGAGTCTGCAAGGCCTTATCCCATCGGAATCCAAGGTGGTGGTGGCTGAAGTCCGCGGTCTTACTTTGAAGGTGCGCAGGCATCCCACTACTGCTTAAGTCCATCCAAAGATTCACGCAGTCCCGGCAATTCCGGAAATATCCTGAGGGCTTCTTCAAACGCGGCGATGGCTCTTTTTTTGTTCTTCAGAGCCAGGTAGAGGTTTCCTAGAGCGAGATAGGAAGGATAGAATTTCGGGTCCATTTTCAAAGCTGTTTTAAATTCCAATTCCGCCAGATCATATCTTCCCACTGCCATGTAGGCGTTGCCCAGATTATGATGCGTTTGATGGTATTCATCGCTGAGCCGGATGGCTTTTAGATAAGCCTGAACCGCTTCCGGATATAACTTCTTATCGGCAAGGGTCATCGCCAGGTTGTTCCAATGTTTGGTGCTTCGGGGTTCATGGCGGAGGATGTAGCGGGAGTAGGTTTCTTGATTCCGGAATAAAAAGTTCCGTTGAAAGGTTTGGATTCCCAGAAAGAATGGAACCGCGAAGATCGCCAACGGCCAGGAGCGAATTCGGGTTAGGGATCCTAGTGCCAGCACCAACCCGATAGAGGGGGTATAGAACCAGTGTTCCCAAAAGAGAGCGTTGATTTTAGCCACCACATTGCTCATGGGGAAATAGCTGATAAAAAACCAAAAGATACCGGCAGTCAAGAATGGTTTTTTTCTCCACCCCCATACGCCCCAGAAGAGCAAAGACAGCATGGCAAACCAAGAAACCATAACAGCGGGTTGCCATAAGGATGTGAAGATGGGCCAGGAACGTTCCGGGTGCAGTCCCGCCGGCCATAGCAGGAGTTTAATCCCATAGGCCAACGCCGTTCCCAGAGTGTAGAAGCGGTACGAGACGTTTTCCGTGAAGGGATTTGTTTGGGTGTAGAAGTTTAGAGTCCCGCCGAAGTCCAGGAGGGTCAGTCTCAATAGCACGTACCCGGCCGACAGTGTCCAAAATGCGGCGTGCCGTGCGAAGATGGATTTTCGTGGCAGAGCCGGCAGGCGATGGGAGCGGATGGCGGAGAAGTGCGTCAAAGAAAGGAGAGCCGGGAATATCACGGAGGATTCCTTGCAGAGCAAAGCCAGAGAGGCGGCGAGGAAGGAGAGGCATCTTAGGAGAAGTGGGCGGAGGGTTTCAAGCTCTGCTTTTAGAAAGAGGAATAGGGAAACCAACATCCAGAAAAGGTGGCTGGGCGTAGCCAGGCCGTTTGCGGTGGCCAAGTCCTCTGCGTGGATAGGATGCAGAGCCCATAACAACGCGAGAACCGCCGCGGCTTGTCGAGAGAGGCTGTCTCCGAGAAGCAGGCACAGCAACAGGTACAATAGAATGGCGTTTCCGGCGTGATAAAGAACGCTGGTAAAGTGAAAGGGCCAGGGGATGTCTCCGAATGTGCGGACGATGAGGGAGTAATGCAGGAGTTGGATGGGACGGTAGAAATTTGTCACCGATCCGGAACCTGCTTCTATGTTGGTGGTAAAAATTTTAGGCAGGTATCGCCATTCCCGAATGTAGCGGTTCCGGAGGATGAAAAATTCATCATCCCCGTACAGGAATGAGTTGGAGTATATATTGGAGTAGGTAAGGAAGACGGCCACCAAAATCAGGAGAGGAGGCCACCAAGAAGACCAGTTGTGAGTTGTGAGTTGTGAGTTGTGAAGATTGGTTTCTAGGTTTTTAACTCTCAACTCTGAACTCTCAACTCATAGACTAATCAAGGAGCTTTGGAGGTGATAATAGGGAGGATGGGCTTGGTATCTTGAGATGGCGGACCTCAGAATTTCCTCGATAAAATCGGTGTAGTTTAGTCCGATGAGTTCCGCGGAATTGGGAACACAGTCGCCTCGATTGATGGATGGGTTGGGATTAATTTCCAAAACGAAGGGATTTCCATCTTTGTCCACACGAATCTCCACGCGGGCGTAATCATGGCAATCAAAGATGTTGTAGACATCCAAGGCAATCTCCGAAATGAGGGCTGTCAGTTTTTGCGAATAACGGGCAGGACGTTCCACTCGAATTTTCTCATAGGTTGGGTCGTGGGTCCACTTCGCTTTAAAGGGGTAAATGTGCCAGACTCCCCTGGGAAGGTCATCAAATATGGAACGCGAGAGCGGGAGCACCTTCACCTCTTCCGCATTTCCCATAATGGAAACATCCACCTCGTCGCCTTCAATAAACTCCTCCACCAAGACCGGACGTTTGAATTGTTCCAGAAGGTACTCCACCTGTTCCCGCAGGGCCTGTGGGCTGGTGACCACGGAGTCGTTGGTAATGCCGATGGAATTATCGGTATTGGCAGGTTTTACAATCAAAGGGTAGCGGAGGTCCTCTCGGATGGGTTCTCGTTTATTGAAAACATAGTCGAATCTGGGAGTGGGGATTTGATGGTACTCCAAAATTTTCTTCACTTTGATCTTGTCTATACAGAGAGCCAGGGTGAGAGGATTGGAACCTGTGTAAGGGATCCCCAGACAGTCCAAGATAGAGGCGGCATGGGGTTCCAGGAGGCTGGAGTTATTGATTCTTTCGCATACATTGAACATGATATCCACGTTCCCATCCGCCATTTTTTCAGAGGGTAGCGGAGTTTCATTCATGTCAAAAAATGTGACTTGGTGGCCCTTGGATTCCAGGGCCGCTTTGATGTTGAGTCCCACGGAAGTCAAGTCCTGATGCACCAAAGATTCATTGGTGGGTTCCTGGTTAGAAGTGGTTTCTTCAAATCGGTTGCAAAGGATTCCTATGTGGAGGTTGGATAGTTTTTGAGTGTTAATTTTGCGAATGTGCTCCAGTCTGGCGCTCTGTAGGATCCTTTTGCGGGCGATGGAGGCGGAAGAAAATCGGTTGCGGCGGCGGGTTTTCCCGATGGAAGACGTGGAGTCGAACCGCGCAATAGAGATGTGTAGATTTTTGAAGGTCTCCTCCAAGTTCTCCTCTGCTTCGGCATAATTATTTCCTTTTCCCACCACCCAACCCAGAGAGTCAAAACCTTCTGGAGGAACGAAGACGGGATCCCCAATCTCCTTCTCCAGCATGGTTTCATGAACTTTTGTGTGATCGGGGTGTCCATTGAGACTCGTGATTCCGGAGATAACACCTGAGGAGGAGGGGATCAAGTATCGGCCTACCAAATGGGCTTGAGGTTCGGTGTGTTTTTGAGGATGGACAGGCATTCCCACTGCAATTTTTAAAGATTCCTCCACTAAGTCCACCCCCCAGACTGTTTTAATCCAATCGGGGATATAATCGCCACCCATGCGCGCATTGACCTCAATGAGTTTGGGAGAATCTAGACAGATTTTGGCTTCCATGTGTACCGCCCCATGCGTCAACCCCAGGGCCTTCACTACCGCTTCTCCCATCTCCAGGACACGTTTTAGGTCCGCTTCCTCGTGCCGAGAGGGCATGGCATCCCCTGTCTCAATGAAGAAGGGTTCCTTGGTGGGGAAGTTGTCGGTCACCGCGGAAAAGCGAACTTGACCATCTTGTAGGAGGATGTCCAGGTCTACCTCGGCGCCATCCGCGTATCCTTCGCATAAAATGTCCGTTCCATAAGAGTAAATGGGATCAAACTTGGGAGACAGTGTAGACCGAATATACTCGAAAGCATCCTCAGCTTCTTCCCAGTTTTCCACCTTGACTACGAACTGACTGGAGGCCCCCCAGGCAGGCTTGAGAACGCATGGAAAGCCGATGGTCTGAGAGGCTTTCTTTAGGTTTTCTTTGGATTTTATCTGGTGGGAAGGCACGGAGTAGTGGTTGAGCTCTTTTGATTTTAGAATTTGGCGTGTTCGGATCTTGTTCCGTGCATTGAGGGCCGCCTCCAGGGAATTCCCGATCCATCCAAATCTTTCACAGATCTTGGCCAGCAGAGGGATGTCGTCTTCCCAGAAAGTGACGGCCCCATGGAGGGGATGGGATTTCAGGAAAGCCTCGAGTTCCGCCACGCATTCCTCGGGGTCAAATGTGTCTGCTTGGATCAGGACGTCAGCGTACCGACTGGCCCAGTTGGGTTCCTTATTAAGGAGGACAATGTGGACTCCCAGTTGTCTGGCTCTCTGGAGGATGAACTTTTTGCGTGGGAAGCCCGAGTTGACAAAAAGAATCGATTTTCCTTTCAGACTCTGTGAAATCTCAGCGGCAGAGTCTGAAAGCTCTACAGTGCCCATCGTAGTGTTTGCACTTAATTATAAGGCAGGCTCGACGGAAAGTCAATACCTTTTCTTCTTGGACTTTGAGGACTTTGGGGGGATATTGGGCAGAATTTGATGGGCCTTGAGAGTTTCCTGATACAGACGGGTGATGATGCGTTTAGCCGCTTTTTCAAATAAGCCCAACTGGAGATTGTTCAGAGAGTCTTTGAGACCCCGTGGAGAATAAATGAAATAAGTGATGACGGTGTCTATTTCTAGTTTTTGACCGTCCGCCAAAGTAAAGGAAGGCGGAATTTGATTCCACTTGCGGAGGGCGAATGTTTTGTAGGTCCGGACCTGGATGTCCGCATCCATCTTCTGCTGGGTGGGTTTCACTCCGGATTTAAAATCCATCACCCATACCTCCGCATGTCCTGGTGTCGTTTCGCGAAGGGCTACAAAATCAAAGATCGTCCGGATGAAGAAGCGTGTTGTCTTTCCGGTTTTTTTATTCTCTGAAGTGAGCATGAAAAAATTGGGCAACTCCGTTCCCAAAAAGCGCATTTTGGATGTCTCGATAGCTTTTTGTATGGAGGCTGCATCCAACTCCGCCTCGGGATGGGCTTGGCTAAAAAATTGGATGGTCACCTCGTGATTGGGGAATCGGGAGGCAATATCCAAATAGTTATGCTCTGTGTCAAAGTGGACGGCGTGCGTTGTCCCATCTGCTTGAGGAACCTTGGCGACCATGGCGAAATGGACGGTGCCATCCGACATCCTCTCTATAAACTGGCCATAGATATTGGTTAGGCGTGCCTCTGCGGCACGAAGATAACTTTCATCCGAGTCGCCGGATGGGACATGGACGGCGTTTTCCCAGACATGATCGCGCCACATCCGGCGCAGTTTCTCCTTAGCTTGTTCCAGGGTGGGGATGGATCCATTTCTCATGCGCCAAGCGATCCAATTCATGGTTTGGTGGGTCATATGCCCCCAGAAGGCATAAATGTTTTCCTCGCCACGAATAAGCTCCCGCTCAAAGAAAGCTTTTTTCCTGTCTTTGAATTCGGACATGGCGGAGGCGGAACTGACCATATCGCCAGGCATATTTTGCCGGTAGGGTCCCAGTATCGCTGCCAGGGCCGCTTCAACCAAGTCCAGGCCGGAGAACTCGCCTCCAACCAGATGGGAGAAGTCGATCGGATCCTGCAGGGAAGAGATATCTGCGGATGGATTTCCCATGTCTTTCCGGAGGATGGTTTGTGTGGCAGGAACCAAAGATGGAAGTATGTCTTTGTTTTCAGAGAGGACCAGGATGTCTTGGGGATTGGCATACACACCCACCTTCTGTAGGGCCGACAAGAGCTCGGGCATGGATTCTTTTAAATTTGTTTTTTGAGTTAAGATGTAAGGCGTGCCTTCTTGAGTTTCTCCCGACATCACATCGTACGCAATGTTGTAAAGCTTTAGGTATTTGAGGAAGGTCCCCATCCATTTCTGTGTATCCGTTCCTTTGGGAAGGTGCAGTTGGTATCGAATGGAGGACATGCCCTGTTGGGACACGTCTTTAATTTGATTTGCGGGTATCTCTAAATCCGCGGCGGTTTTTTCGCTGATAAAATGCAAGGTTTTCAATTCCAATTCCGTGAATGGGTTGAGGTACAGTTGTTTCGGTGGGGCGGCCCGTTCACGCGCCACAATTTTACCCCCGCCGTCCGTGACTGAAAGAAACTCATACATCCCGTCCATCATTTGGTTTTCCACCGAATGCTTCTTGGTATCGTTGCGTTGGGATAAAAGTACAAACTGAACTCCGATGCGCTGGAGCTTGCCCATGTCCTCTAGGATTTCAGGAGGAAGCTTTTCTGGAAGCAGGGCGTCGTCTAAAAGAATGACCTTGGGCAACAATAGATTCAGATCCTTTAATTTAGGGAATCGGTCCAGGTTGAGGTCGCGGCGGGGAGCATAGGGGTCGTGTGTGGGAGGGGGTTCAGGAAGCTCTCCTGATTCCTTGCGCATTTCCTCCCAGGTCTTGAAACGTGTGACGCGCACCTTGCTTCCCAGGGTGAGTTTAAAGGTGGTATTTTCCCCCTGTTTTGAGATAAGGTGCTGCAAAACTGCGCGACGCAGCCTTTCAATGGGATGCAGTTCAATTTGCCGGTCTTGGAACAGGCCGGTTTCTCGCAGGTCTTTTTTGGTCAATTGACGTATGGGTTTGGTGACGGCGGAGGTGATTTGGGTTTCAAAGAGAGGAGAGAACCCTGCCATGATCCTAATCCTTTTGCCACGCTTGAAAAGTCCCCACCACCATCGGCTGCCCTCCGTCTCTTTGACTAAATTGATGGAGGCGGAGATTTGAGAGTTTTGGAGGGCGATGAGCTTGTCCTTTTTAAAATAGAGCTTAAGGTCCGCCTGCTGTTTCTCGGGCAGCTCTTCTTGGGGCGCGTAGGAAGGGCTCTCGCCGGCGCTCTGGAATAACAATGAGGCGCCGTCCCAAAATTTTCTATCCTTGGAGAGTTGGTGGAGTAAATATGCTCCCTGTTTCTGGTACAGGAATTTTTCTGTGGATTCCAAAGATTTGAGGAAAGCCTGGCGCTTTTGTATCGAGACGAGGGGAGCTTTTTGTGGGGTGTGGGAGGGTATTTTCTGAGAAGAAGGGAGAAGGCGGGAGACAGGGATGGAGGGTGTGGTTAAGGGATTGGCGGTCCCGGGATGGGCGATCGTCAACCAATCTTGCATGGTGATATTGAACATGGAAGGTACAACGGCACGAGGAGCCACAACGGCCTCCACGGATGCGGGAGTTTGGATATTGCGGTTCTGGGTTTGGGCCAAGCAAAGCGTCAGAAGGAGGGAATGGATGAGAATGTGCACGGGAGATAGTTTAAGCTTTTTTGCTGCCTACCTTCTTCTTTTTGTGGTTCGGCTTTCCTTCTTTCTTTTCTCCGAAAGACATCTGCTGCGCATAGTATTTTTGGAATTCCTCGTCGTTCTCCATCTTTTCTATGAGGCTGGTAACTTCGTTTTCGATGTCGTCCAATTCCCCCACTTTAAATATTCTGGAGATGATGCGCCGGTGATAGTTGAATTCTATCCTCACCGCCTTCAGTTCTATCCCGTTGATGAAATATTTATCGTCGATCCGCTCTACGCCGTCTCCACGGATAAGGGCTAACGCGGTCAGTTTGGCATCCAGGATGTCTGGTTCCGGAGCGTGTTTGCCGGTTCTGGAGATTTGTCCTATCAGAACGATCCCATCGATATCATACCGGAGTTCGCTCAACAACGGTTTGGCACCCATGCTGTATTTGCGGCCGGTCAGTTTTGAGGTGAAGGTCGTGGTAGCCAGGGACTTGGGGTTTGATCCAATTCTTTCCATCACCATCATGTAGTATTTAAATTCTTGGGGGAATCTGGGGAATCTGATTTGGAAGAAGTTGCGGAGCCAGGCCAACTCGCTTTCCAAAACGCCGCGGCTCAGTTTTTTCCACTCCGGGGTATTCATTGCCTTCATCATCCCTGGGTCAAGGCGGATTTCCTTCGGAGGCCTGTCTCCCATTTTTACTTTGTGTTTGTACCACAATTCACGGATGATGTATTCACAGTTCTGCAGGGTCACTCTTTCCCAGGTGCCGTCTTGGACCGCTTGCCAGAATATATCCTGGAACGCCCGGTTAACGGCCGCCTTGAACATGGCCAGTTTGTTTTGAACGCTTCCGGGCCTCCCGCCTGATCCTCCCCCTGCGCTCTCTCTTCGTTCTTCTCCCACCTCCAGGGACTTAAGGAGGAAATCTTGCCAGGAGCGATAACGGACATAGCTCACCAGTTTGTAACGATCCACATAGATGGGGTTGAGAGTGTATTCGCTGAAGATGGCCCCCAATGTCTTTTCGGCCTCGGGACCGCTTTTGATACCGGTATAAATCACATCCTTGGGCAAGGACCTTTGGAATGTAGCGAACCATCCCGGATCTGCCAGCACCAGCACCTCCTTGGGGTGAGAGGCGATCAGATCTTCTCCATCCATCTGTTTGCGAACTGCTTCCCGGATTCGATTGAGGGAGTGTTTGAGTGCGGTGGAATGAGTGACGAGGACTGGTTTCCCCTCCCGAAATTCCAGTTCCATTTTATAAGGAAGTCTGGATTCATGAAGGGCCCGATTGTAAGCGCGCAGCAATCCTTGCGGCGTGATTCCCTTGCGCAATTCCGGGATCGAAGCGCCATAGGTAAAAGGTTTCTCCAGGGAGGGAGAGCCAAAATCCTGCAAGGGTCGGGAGAGCCTGAAGCGCTTGACGATTTGATCGTTGATCTTGCGGAAGTTTTCGATTTCTTTATCGTTGAAGAAGTTTGTATCGGGGACAGTGGAACGATGGTGGTTTGCCCGGCTGTTGTAGGCGAATATTTTGGCTCCATTATAAGACACAAAGGTGATGGGATTGGTGGTGTGGGGCTCCAGTTTATCCAGGAAAACTTCCTGGATAGAGTCTTTCCCGGATTCGGGACGATCCGAGATGATCACCACATGGACGCCTAAATTCTTGACTAATGTTTCAAGGTAGCGCGCCATGGCGTCGCCGATAGGTTTTTCGAACACATCAAATAAGAGAATGAGACGGGGATATACCCTGGGTTGGGAGGTGGGATTTTCAGGGGGGGGAGTGTTATTGGATATGTTAGAGCCGGGAGAACCCACGTCATCCTGCAGGAACCTTGATGTGCCGGGGTTGGAGAAGGCGGAAATAGGATTGCCGATTGGGGAGACTTGGGCTCGATCGAAAAAGTTTGTGAGTTTTTGCGCAGTCGGTTGGACATTGGCTTCGGTCAATTTTTGCCGGGGTTGTTGAAAGATGGTTTTTAGGTGTTGAAGTAGCCGCAGGGTAGGGGCTGCGGGAAATGTTGGCGCGGAGTTAAGGGTTAAGAGTTGAGAGTTAAGAGTTGGGAGGTGTGAGTTGAAAGTAAGGTTAGGAAGGGACAAGACCCTCAACTCTGGACTCTGAACTCTTCGCTGAGCCCATACAGGGCTTACGGCATACCACAGGACCGCAGAAAGAGTTAGAAAGCCGATGCGTCTTTGCATGAATCCCTCCCACCCCCGGTTTCTGTTTCCATCCACGCAAGAATCTTATAAATTTTCATCAAAAATCTCCTGGGTCTTTAGTCCCATAAATGGGCGAAAAAGGACCCATGAGAGAGCAGGTCTTAGGTCCTGTATTTTGGGCACTTGAAAATAGAGTCAAGTTGTGTCATAATAACTTAACAGTATGTCCAATCGATTTACCGAAAGGGCTCAGCGAGTAATTTTGATCGCCCAGGAAGAGGCGAAGAGGCTCAACCACGATTACGTGGGGACGGAGCACATTTTATTGGGACTCATCGCCCTGGGGGAGGGAGTGGCGGCCCAGGTGCTGGCGAACTTGGGTGTAGACTTGCGCCGCGTGCGCTCCGAGATTGAAAAGATTGTGGGCACGGGCGACAACGTGATGCTCTTAGGTGAAATTCCTTTCACCCCGCGCGCAAAGAAGGTGTTAGAGTATGCGGTGGAGGAAGCCCAACACATGGGGCATTCCTATGTCGGCACCGAACATCTTCTCTTGGGGCTCATACGAGAAGAGGAGGGAGTGGCGGCGCGCGTGCTGGAGAATTTGGGTCTTCGGCTGGATGTCGTTCGAGAAGAAGTACTTAACCTTTTGGGAGAGGGACAAACCCCTCATGTCGGGGTTTCTCAACCCACACCCACCCGCACCAAATCCAAAACGCCGACCTTAGATGAGTTCGGCCGCGATTTAACCGCTCTGGCTCGCGACAACAAGTTGGATCCCGTTATTGGACGGCAGGATGAGATTGAAAGGCTGGTCCAGATTTTATCTCGGCGCACAAAAAATAATCCTGTTCTGATCGGGGATCCGGGCGTGGGGAAGACGGCTATTGTAGAGGGTTTGGCCCAAAAAATTTCAGGGGGGGACATCCCGGAAATTTTATCTGGGAAGCGTGTTCTTACCTTGGATCTTGCGGCGGTGGTAGCCGGCACCAAGTACCGAGGTGAATTTGAACAAAGACTGAAGAACATTATCGATGAAATTCGCCGGGCCAAAAACAACATCGTTCTTTTTATCGATGAACTGCATACGGTTATTGGAGCGGGAGCTGCGGAAGGGGCCATTGATGCTTCCAATATGCTCAAACCCGCTCTGGCGCGCGGAGAACTGCAATGCATCGGAGCCACCACCCTGGATGAGTATCGAAAATATATTGAACACGACGCGGCCTTGGAGCGGCGCTTCCAGCCTATCATGGTGGATCCGCCCAGCGTGGAGGAGACGGTTGAAATTTTAAAAGGCCTTCAGGAAAAATTTGAGACGCATCATAAAATCAAGTATACCGATGAGGCCTTGGTAGCCGCGGCACAGCTGGCGGACCGCTATATTACGGACCGATATCTGCCGGACAAAGCCATCGATTTAATTGACGAAGCCGGAAGCCGGGCTCGCATGGTTTCCACTCAGGCACCGCCTGCTTTTAAGGAAAAAGAGCGTGAGATTGAAGAGGTGATCAAGGATAAAAGCAGTTCCATTTCGGGA
>JACQJN010000062.1 GCA_016205085.1 Elusimicrobiota bacterium
AACTAGCAGTCTAAGCCCTCGAGTGCTAGTATTATAGCAAAAAAACTGGACCTGAGGGGGGTCGAACCCCTGACCTCCTGCATGCCATGCAGGCGCTCTCCCAACTGAGCTACAGGCCCAAAATTGTCTTCAATTTTGGGCGAACACCCGGGGATTCACACCGGGTGCAGTCCTCGGCCGCTCTGCGGACGAGGGCAGGCCCGAAATCCTTAAAGTCCTTAGTTCGGGCCAGTCCTATTCGTATCTCCCCTCGGAATAGGGCAGGCCCAAAAATCTCCTCAATCCTTCCTTTTCTGCTTCAACCAATCCTTCAAAGCCCCGTCGACTTTTCCTCCCAGATAAGCTCCACCCTTTTGGGCGAAGCTCTCCAAATCTTCCTTCTCCATCTTGTCCTCCAGCACCTTATAGAGAATCTGCTGGATGCTGGAGGCGATTCCGATATGAGGGTCCTGGATGGAACCATTCATCGGAATCACAAAAGAAAGATAATCAATATTCAAAATATCCTTCAGATACTTCACCTTCAGCCCCAAAATCTTTTTGCGTCCCTCCGCCACTTGGATTTTAAGGTTTTTGACCTCCACCAAATGGCTGGCGGTCAGCCAATCCTGCTTGCAGGTCAGTTGCGTCTTGACATCCAGGGAACCATCCAGCACCTGTACTTCCGGGTCCGCAGGAAATAAGCGGCTGACTACGTAGGGGATGGACAAATTCTTGATCCGTATCTCTCCCTCAAAACTAAACGGAGAAGAAGGGTTTTGAATCGTCATATCCAAAAACAGATCTCCCGGCTTCTCAGATAAAATGCGGCCTTGAAAATCAGCCCGGATGGGTCCTTCCGGTCTTCCCTCTTTCACCAAACGAGTGATAGCGCCCTCCAAAGCACTCACCTCCACCTTGCGCGTCACCCCCCCGCTCCCCAGATGAATGGCCCCCTCGGAAACCTGGACTTCTCCGATGGGAAATCCCTGCACCCACTTAGGAAGGGATATGGCGCTTTGCCCGCTGTTCCTGGCGTCAGACGTTTCCGCGCTGAATACGACTTCAAGAACCGGCCCTTCTAAATGCAGTCTTTTGATGGACCCCGCCCCCGAAAGAAGCTCTTGAATAGGGATCTGAATGGATATCCTCTTTGAGTTAAACGTCCATCCGGAAGGCTCTCCCCAACTCCTCTTGAATCTCAATCCCTCCACGGACAAAAACCCCCGAACCAAATCCGCGTGAAATTTTTGGAAGCTGGCTGTCTGAGGGCGGGTAAAGACATATTTTCGCAGGTAGCTTTCCGCTCCGACCGATACCTGATGATTCAAATACCATACCACGGAGCCTACCAAAGCGGCCGCCAGAAGAAGCGCTCCTATGAAGCTGCGCAAAAAACTCATGCTTTCATTATCTCTTTTTTGGCCCTAATTTTCTAGACCTAAATAAGTTATACTTTCTTTGTGCACCTTGTTTGGATCGCACTTTTCTTATGCCCCCTGCGCACCTCACAAGCCCACGACGCCGGAGAATCCCTCACATTCCAAAACCGCCAACTGACTCAAGAATATTTCATCTTCTCCACTCGCAGAGGGAAAGTCCTTTTTGAAACCGCTCCCAGCGATCTCCCCAAAACTCCGTTCGACACCATCCTATGTCATGGCATTCTTCCCGATTCGCGCGTGAAGTTTGAAATAGCCATTTTCAATCCCTCCGGCGCCTGGTCCCCCTGGATGGCGGTTGAGACAAAGCGCCGCCGCAACGGCAGGTTCTGGGGAAGACTCAAGCTGCCCTCTTCCGTTTTAGCTTCCATCAAGCTCAAAGCCGTCAGCGAAGGGATAAAAAATCCTCATCACATTCTCTTATTCGACGTCGAGGTATTCGACAGCCGCCAACCTGCCACAAAATCAGGGAGTGTTTATCCCTCGCAAGAGGAAACTCTCCCCACCCAGAACAGCCCCGGCATCGTGGAAAGAAATGAATGGGGAGCCCACCCCCCCAAGGAGGCCTACACTCCCCACCAACCCCAAAAGCTAACCCTCCATCACACGGCGGGCAAACAGACTTTTGACCCTCAGGAATCCATGGAGGAAGTTCACTTCATCCAGGAATACCACATGGAAGGCCGAGGCTGGAATGACATTGCCTATCACTTCTTAATGGATGGGTCGGGAAAAATCTATAGAGGAAGGCCCGAAGATGCGGAAGGAACGCACATCAGAGCCGGCAACTCCGGCAATCTGGGAATCGCCTTTCTAGGGTACTACCATCCTCCCGAGAACAATACAGCCCAGCAACTGCAAAACGAAAATTTTGGGATCCTAGCCAAGTATCTCATCTCTAAATACCACATCGCCGGCTCCACCCTGAAAGGCCATCGGGATTACAACGCCACCGCCTGCCCCGGAGATACGCTATATCCCCTCTTAAAGGATTTCCGCGACCAACTGGATCCCAAGCCATAGTTCATTTAATTTTGTAGAATCTCCTCCATCATAGGGCAGGCCCAATTTCCTTTGAATTCGTATTTGGGCCAGTCCTATTCGTATCTTTTCTCGGAATAGGGCGGGTGGCGGAATGGCAGACGCGTACGCTTGAGGTGCGTATGGGGCAACCTGTGAGGGTTCGACTCCCTCCCCGCCCAAATTTCCCCTCCATCCAACTCCATCTGCCGCCATGGATTATTTTTATCAACTCCTGATCAGTTTCGGTTTCCTGCTTCTCAACGCCTTCTTTGTTCTGGCGGAATTCGCCATCGTCAAGGTGAGAACGACACGCCTGGATGAAATCGCCAAACAAGGAGATGCCCGCGCCAAATTGGCCCGGTCTATTGTCCGCAAACTGGACGCCTACCTCTCCGCCATTCAATTGGGAATCACCATGAGCAGCCTGGGCCTGGGCTGGATTGGAGAACCCGCGGTGGCCCACCTTTTACATCCTTGGATTCAGGCAATCCCGGCACCATGGAAAAGAGGCATGAGCTACTCCGTTTCCTTCGGCATCGCCTTCGTTCTGATCACCGCCATCCACGTGATTATAGGAGAACTGGCGCCCAAATCAGTGGCGATCCGCACTCCGGAAAGGACTGCCCTGCTGGTAGCCAGACCGCTCTATCTGTTTTATCGCCTCTTCTACCTGCCGATGACCATTCTGAACTGGTGTTCCAACAATCTCCTAAAACTGATCGGTTTCCACTCCAATGAGTCGGAATTGGCCCATTCCGAGGAAGAGTTACGCATGATCTTAAGCTATTCCCAAGAACAGGGCAAGATCCCCCTTCACCGCTTGCTTCTCTTCGAAAATCTTTTCGATTTCAGATACACGACGGTCCAGGACATACTGACTCCCTTGGAATCCATCGCCTACTGGGACGCGGAACGTTCTTGGGAGGAGAATTGGGCCGCAGTCAAGGTGCGCAAACTGACTCGCTATCCTCTCTGCCAGGGGGATATTCACCATCCTCTGGGTTGGGTGCATTTCAAAGATATAGGGCTTCTCTTGACCACAGATCCGCCCCGTCCCCCCGATCTCAATTCCATAAAACGCCAACTCCTCTATATCCCAAAACACTATTCCCTGCAACAAGCCCTCACCGAATTTCAAAAACATCGCACCCATATGGCTCTCGTTCAAGACAAGAACAAGAAAACGGTGGGACTCATTACATTGGAAGATGTGTTGGAAGAACTGGTAGGTGAAATACGGGATGAATTTGAATCGCCAACGCTTACAGGATTGAGCGATATTACGGTAGAAGAAGCACTCCTTTTGAACCTAACCGCCAAAGACAAATCAGAAGCCATCCGGATGCTTCTGGATCTCCTGCACACTGCACGACCTCAATTCGACATCCGGCAGGCTTGGGATATTATCTGGAAGAGAGAAAAAGGACTGACCAGCGCCGTGGGACGCGGAGTAGCATTTCCCCACGCCAGGTTGCCCTCTTTGGAAAAGCCGCTTTTATCCATTGGGCGGATCCCGCAGGGACTGGAGTTTCAAGCCCCTGACAATGCGCCGGTCCACTTTATTTTCTTGATTCTAACCCCTGCCAGAGAACCCGTTTTTCAGCTCAGAATCCTTGCCCGATTAGCCGCCATGGCCTCCAATCAGCCCCTTCTGAAAAAACTTCTGCATGCCAAGACCAAAGAGGAAATCATGGAAGCGGTTCGGGCTTTCGACCTAAGCGCAACAGACTAGCACGCTGGGCCCTTCTGGGGCCCCGGCTGGCACCCGTCCCCTTCCTTGCAAGGATATAGGAAAGGGACTGTACCTTCCCCGGGACCTCTGAGGAAAGAAGGTACGTAACTCTGTGAAGGGTGTTAAGGTTTTTGAGCAGGAACCTTGTTCTTTGCGGGCTTGTTTGGTTTAGGCAGATCCTGTTTTCCCACGGGAGGAGCCGGCTGGGTTTGCTCCGGTGGAGGCCGCCGCGTCTCTGACGCTTCACGGTCCCCGGAGCTCTGCGCAGGGGACTGCTGGGTTTGGTATTGAGAAGTCACGCTTCTCTGCCCCAAACGGGCCGAAAGAAGGGTCAGTAGAAGGGAAGTGACCCCGAATGTGACGGCCAGCCCCGCCGTGAACTTTTTCATAAAGGAAGAACCGGAAGGAGCCGCGAAAATGGCATCGCTTCCCCCTCCTCCGAAAACGGACAGGCCGGCCCCCTTGCCCGCCTGGAGCAGGATAAAAACAATCATCAGCACGCATGCCGTGATATGAATGGTCAATATAATCGTATACATAGGTTAGTTCTCCTGTGACAATGCCGAAAGACCCGGCAGCACCTTTCCCTCTAAAAGCTCCAGGCTGGCCCCGCCGCCCGTGGAGCAGTGAGTCATCTTATCCGCCGCGCCGGCTTTCGCCAGAACGGCCAGAGTATCTCCGCCTCCCACCACCGTAACGGCCCCCGCCTCCGTCGCTTGAGCTAAAATTTTGGCAATTTCCACGCTGCCATGGGAAAAGGGCTCCATCTCAAAAATTCCCATCGGCCCATTCCAAAAAATGGTCTTTGACTCCGCGATCTTCTCTGAAAAAAGTTCCACCGTATGAGGACCGATATCCACTCCAATCCAATCCTCCTGCACCGCCATAGCCTGGCTGACCAGGGTGGGAGCCCCTGGACGAATCTCCTTAACCATAACGTGGTCCGCGGGAACCAAAAACGCCACATTTCGGTTGTATGCTTCCTCAATAATCTTCTCCGCATCCTGGATTTTATCCTTTTCCACCAACGATTTTCCCACGGACACTCCCTGGGCCGCCAGGAATGTATAGGTCATCCCCCCTCCGATGAGAAGGGTGTTCACCCGTTCCAACAATCGGTGAATGACTCCGATCTTGTCGGAAATCTTCGCGCCTCCCAGCAAGGCCAAAAAAGGCCTCTGGGGATTGCCGAGGGTGCGGTCCAGAAATTCCAGTTCCTTCTGAACCAGATACCCAATCGCGGAAGGCAGATATTTGGGTATCCCCACCGTGGAGGCATGCGACCGGTGTAGGGCTCCAAAGGCATCTTGAATAAAATAGTCTCCCAATCCCGCCAAGGCCTTAGCGAAAGAGGTGTCATTTTTTTCTTCTTCAGGATGGAACCGAAGATTCTCCAAAAGTATCACCTCCCCGGGTTTTGCTTTGGCCACCAATTTCTCAGCATCAGGTCCCATGCAATCCACACCAAAGTGAACCTGCGTCTTGAGCATTTGCTTTAGAACAGGCACGACAGGCTTGAGGCTGAATTTATCATCGACCACACCCTTGGGTCTTCCCAAATGGGAAAGCAAAATAATCTTGCAGTTGGATTCCAGAAGATGTTTTAAGGTAGGAAGCGTCTCCTGAATTCGAGTTTGATCCGTGACGGTGGTTCCCTCCAACGGAACGTTATAATCCACCCGCACAAGCACCTTCTTATCTTTAAGCTCCGCGTCCTGAATCCTCTTCAATTTTAGAGCCTGTTTACCCATCCTATACCTTACTCCGCCGGTTTCAAAACCATGTTCAACCAGACGTGCGACCTGGAATTTGCCCGTAGCCCCCGTAAGGAGGGAAAAATATTGAAACGATGGGAACCTTGGGGTTCCCCATCAGGGGCTCGGGGGCCGAGGACAAATCCAGGGCGTATATCTGGTGCAATCACTAGAACACTCTTTTTCCCAGCGCCGACAAGATCAATTCCGAAGCCAGCTCCGCAGTCGTGTTGTGCACATCCTCCAAAGGATTGACCTCGGTTATATCCAAAGAGGTCAGCCATCCCGAATCCGCCACCAGCTCCATAAAAAGATGCGCCTCTCTGTAGGTGATTCCTCCCCGAGTAGGCGTCCCCACTCCCTGGGCCACCGTGGGATCCACCACATCGATGTCAAAGCTCACATGAAACCCGGCCGTGGCCTCCGCGGCCTGATGGATGGCCTGATCCGCCACCTTCGCCATCCCGTAGCGGTCGATCTCTTTCATGCTGAACACACGAATTCCGGACTTGCGGACCAGTTCCTTCTCCTCCTCATCCAAATCCCGAGTACCCACCAAACAGGTGTTCTGGGATAAAATCTTCCCGGCAAACCCCCCTATATTGGCCAGCCTTTGATCCCCCATTCCCAAAACATGAGCCAGGGGCATGCCATGCACGTTGCCGGAAGGGCTGGAAGCAGGCGTGTTCATGTCTCCATGAGCGTCCATCCAAATCAAACCGATCTTCTTGTCCTTCTGCCTAAAATGTTTTGCCACCCCCGAAATGGATCCCATCGCCAGAGAATGATCCCCACCCAAAACAACCGGGATACTCTTCTTTTTCAGGCAGCCCTGAACCGTCTCGCACAGTCTCTCGCAAACCCTGGCAATCGCCGCGGCGTGTTTTTTCTTGCGAGGCCCCGCAGAAGCGGGAGTCGGGATTTCCACATCCCCGCAGTCCTGGACCTCATAGCCCAGCTTCTCAATATCTTTGATTAAATTCGTCCGGCGAATAGCTCCGGGGCCTCCCGAAGCTCCCTTCTTGCTGGCTCCCAAATCCAAAGGGACACCGATGACAGAGACACCTTTCATGTGCTAACGCTTTACGGCAACCGCAGCCTTCGGCTGTTTGGTAGCAATAAAAGCAGTCAAATCCACCACCCGGTTGGCGTACCCCCACTCATTGTCATACCAACCGAACACCTTGACCAGATTGCCTTCCATGACATCCGTAAGTGTAGAATCGAATATGCAGCTGGAGGAGTTGCCGTTAAAATCCTTGGAAACCAAGGGAGCCTCCAGATACTGCAAATATCGCTTGAGTTTGGCCCCCTGGGAAGCCTTCCTAAAAGCCGCGTTGACCTCCTCTTTGGTGGTATTCCGACTCACCTCCGCCGCAAAATCCACTAAAGACACATTGGGAGTAGGCACCCGAATGGCTATCCCGTTGAGTTTTCCTTTCAGTTCCGGGATGACCAGGCCAATCGCCCGCGCCGCTCCCGTAGAGGTGGGGATCATGGAAAGCCCGGCTGCCCTGGCCCGCCTTAAATCCTTATGCGGGAAATCCAAAATCACCTGGTCATTGGTATAGGAATGGATGGTGGTCATGAGCCCCTTTTTGACCTCGAAATTCTCATGCAGAATCTTCACCAAGGGAGCCAGACAGTTGGTGGTGCAGGAAGCGTTGGATAGCACAAAATGCTTCTCCGGATCAAACCGATCCTCATTGATGCCCATGCAGACGGTGATATCCTCTCCTTTGGCCGGAGCCGAAATAATGACACGGCCTGCTCCCGCCCCGAGATGGGCCTTGGCTTTATCAGCCTCGGTGAATCGCCCCGTGGATTCGATCACCAAATCCACCCCCAAAGACTTCCAGGGAAGCTGAGCAGGATCTTTCTGAGCAATCACCTCAATCTTCTGACCTCCCACCTGGATCGCCGAGCCTGAAACTTCTACCGGATCGGGATAAATCCCGAACGTGGAATCGTATTTTAAAAGGTACGCCAGCGTGGCGGCATCCGTCAGATCGTTCACCGCCACAAACTGAATCTCCGGCCGCTGGATGCCCGCCCACAACACCAGTCTTCCAATCCTCCCAAAACCGTTGATCCCAACTTTAATAGGCATAAATCCCTCCTTCTTAGAGACCCGAAGTCATCATACAAAAAATAGAAGCGCCAATTTTATTGCTGCACGATGTAATTTTATATATACTACCGCATTGTGCAGTCCGTTTTTGTCGGCTTCCGCTGCAACAATGCCTGCGTGTTTTGCGCCCAGGGCAACCTCAGGTCCACTGAACCACCTCTGACAAATTCTTCCGTTCTCCAAAAAATCCGTCAAATCATTCAATCTGCCCTCTTTAAAAGCGAACTGGCCTTCGTAGGTGGTGAACCGACTCTGCATCAGGAACTTCCTGGTTGGATATCGGAGGCTAAGCACTTGGGAGCTAAATGGATTCTGGTCCAAACCAATGGCCGCCGGTTGACCTATCCCGGGTACGCGCACACTCTGAAAAAAGCCGGCGCCGACGCCTTGGATGTTTCGTTACAAGGTTCCACAACCGCCATGCATGACTACCACACGAATGTCCCGGGAAGTTGTGCCCAAACTCTTTTAGGCATAGAACGAGCCTGCAAAGCCGGAATGCAGGTGGGCACCACTACCGTCATCACGCGTTCTAATTTCAGGCACCTGGAGGAGATCGTGCGCCTGGCTCATTCTAAAGGAGTTCGAGCCGTTCATCTGGATCTGGCGACGCCGTACGGCAAAGCCTATACCCATTGGGCCAGGATCGTGCCTGCTATGGAATTAGCGCGTCCCTACTTGATCTCAGCCGTCCGAACTGCAAGAACCCTCGGTCTGAAGGTAAACTCTCATAAACTATTTGCGGGTCTAGGAGAAGTGGAACCTCGACCTTCTCCCCTCTCCGATTTTAAAGATCAAACAAGATACGCTCCCTCCCAGCGCCCCGCTCCCGGCCACGGGGAAATCCACACCCCCCAAAAGAAAACCGGAGAGTCCCTCCAGGAGATCTTTCCCGCCTTGTTCCATGGCTAATATAGGCTATATGCAGGTGGTCCGGCACTGCAATCAGTACTGCCGGTTCTGCTCCAACCCCGAGACGGAATATATGCTGGATGTGCAGACCGCCTACCGCCAGATTGACGATTTCGTGCGGAGAGGCTACTTCGGAATTATTTTAACCGGCGGCGAACCCAGCCTCTCCCCCCATATCCCTGAAATCACCCGCTACGCTGTCCAAAAAGGACTGCATGTTCGGATGATCACCAACGGCTCCAAAATCGCGGAAATGAGCATTTTAAAAAGCTTCGTGGAAGTGGGACTCAAACACTACCACGTCTCCATCCACTCCTGCCGTCCGGAGGTGGAGGATTTTTTAACCGGAATCCGCGGATCGCATGAGCGAGCCATCAAAGCTCTGGAAAATCTGGGCCAGGTTCAAGACCAGGAAGTGGACGTCAACATCAACACCGTCATCAACGCCTACAATTGCGACCATCTGGATGAAACAGTGCGTTTTTTTACAGCTCGTTTTCCTTTTCTCCGCCACTTTGTTTGGAATAATCTGGATCCTTCCATGGGCCGTGCTGAAACCAACCGCGACACCGCTCCCCGTTTAAGGGCCCTGGAGGTTTCCCTCAATAAAGCCATGCGCCATCTGCATGAAACCGGACGTACATTCCGGGTAGAACGAGTGCCTCTCTGTTTTATGCCCGAGTTTGCCCATTGCTCCACGGAAACGCGCAAAATCATCAAAGGAGAGGAGCGTATCGTTCATTTTCTGGATGAAAAAGGAACCATCCGCCAAACAGACTTCGAACATTTAAAAACATCGGTGTGCAAGGTATGCACCCTCAACGAAATCTGCGGGGGCTTATTCGAACTTGGAAGTTGGTACGATCCTGAAGAATTAGCTCCCGTATTCATTCCCAAGGAGCCCATCCTTCAAAAGGTGCTGGCAGAACATGATTGACCGCATGGACCTAAAAGTGGGATTCCAATGCAACAACCGCTGCCTCTTCTGCGTCCAGGGAGACAAGAGGCTGCGGCACCCCTCCAGAAAAATAGAGGATCTCATTTTAAAACTCGAAGAAGGGATGCAGCAAGGAATACGCAGTTTGGTGGTCACAGGAGGAGAACCCACTCTCCATCCTTTAGTCCTGGAAGTGGTGTCGAAAGCCAGAGCTTTGGGTTTTACCACAGTACAAATTCAAACCAACGGCCGTTTGTTCGCCTATGAAGCCGCCTGTCGCAGATTCATCCAAGCCGGCGCGACGGAGTTCTCCCCTTCTTTGCATGGCTCCTCACCTCAAATGCATGACTTTCTCACCCAGGTTCCCGGCAGCTTTTTGCAGACCATGGCGGGTATCCGAAATCTCAAGCAACTGGGCCAGCAGGTACTCACGAACACGGTGATCACTCAACACAACTACCACGATTTGCCCGACATAGCACGGCTCCTGACAGGTCTTCAGATAGACCAAATGCAGTTTGCCTTCGTCCATATTTTAGGAGAGGCGGAAAAAAACAGTTTCTGGCTGATCCCGAGCAAAAGCCTTTTACAGCCCTATCTCTTGAAAGCCTTGGCCCAAGGACGAAAGGCTGGGGTGCGCGTCATGACGGAGGCCATCCCGCCCTGCCTTCTCCCTGGATTTGAAGACTGTGCCGCGGAATGGATCATGCCCTCCACTCTTGTCTATGACGCGGAAGCCACCATCGATTACCTCCGTTACCGCAAGACGGATGGAAAGGGGTTAGGCCCTCGCTGCCAGGAATGCGTTTGGGCTTGCCGGTGCGAAGGCCCATGGAAGGAATACCCCTCCCATTTCGGCTGGGAAGACTTCAGGCCCATCCTTAAACCTATCGAGAAATGAACGTCAAAGGATTGCTTGAACTGATCAGCCAAAAAAACATCACGGACATCCATCTCCGCACCGGTTTCCCCCCCATTCTTCGCCGGCAAGGAATGCTGACCCTGGCCACCGGCATCAAACCCGTCGTGGCCGGACAAGTCCGCCGCCTGGCTTTCGATCTGATGGATAAAAAACAAACGAAGGCTTTTCAAAACAAAGAAGAAATTGATTTTTCCACCTGCCTGGAGGGACTGCCTCGTTTTAAAGTAAAGCTCTTTAAACAAGAAGGGCAGCCAGCCCTCACTCTGCGCGATCTATCTAAAAGTCCTCAACACCCCTCCCTGAACTCCCCTCCTGTCAAACGCCACTGGGTCCGGTTGACCCGGGTCTGTAACGATAAATGCAATTTTTGCCTGGATTCCGAAGCCCAGAACGGGACCTCCCTGCCGATGCACGCCATTCTGGAAGACTTGAAAAAAGGTCGAGATCAAGGATTAACCCGAGTCGTCCTAAGCGGTGGAGAGCCAACCGTCCATCCCGACTTCATTGAAATCGTCCGAAAGACAAGGGAGCTAGGCTATACCCACATCCAGACGGTCACCAACGGCCGCCGGATGTGCTACAAAGAGTTTCTCTTAGACTGCGTTGTGGCAGGACTGACCGAAGTCACATTCTCTCTACATGGACATACCCCGGAACTGCATGACAGCCAGACAGGTTCCCCAGGCTCCTTCCTTCAAGGGCTTGTGGCCCTGCGGCAGGCGTTGCAGATACCCAAATTGATCGTCAGTGTGGATACCGTGATCTCCAGGCAGAATGTCCGGCACCTGCGGGACATACTGGATTTTTTTATCCGGCAAGGAGTTCGGGAATTTGATCTTCTCCAAGTCATCCCGTTTGGAGCCGCCTGGGATAACCAAGACCTGCTTTTTTATGATGTGGAAGCGGAGCTTCCCCATCTGCGTCGGGCCCTGGATCTTTCCAAGCGAGGAGACATCGTCATATGGACCAATCGACTCAAGCCCCAGTACTTAGAGGGCTACGAGGATTTAATCCAGCCTCCTACCAAACTGCATGATGAATACAAAGGTCGGGGCCTCATGTTCGAAAACTTCCTAAAATTAGGAATCAAACCTACTTGTTGGGGAAGATGCCCCCACTGCTTTTTGGAAAACAGCTGCAAAGATATCCTTAAAATTCAACAGGAAGGACAGCTAAACAGCTATCCTGTTCCGGAATGTCTCAAAGATCATCCTGAAACACTCATCGTTCAAGACGGCTCGGCTTGCCCAACGCTCAATCACCGTCCCGACATTCAAATGAAGGATTTTGTCAATTTCTACATCCAGCACCGCTACTTTGTGAAGGGATCGGCCTGTAAAAACTGCAACCTAAATCCCACTTGCGCCGGAGCACACATAGAACACGTCCGCCGCTACGGCTTCCCCAAACCCAAACCCTGGATGCTGACCCATGTCAGCTAAAGCATTAGAAACCATCGTCAGGAAGATGTTCAAAATGTTGGACAGCCGAAATTTTTCTGCTTTCCTAGAACTCTTCACATCCGACGCTCAAATCACCCATGCCGACGGCTTAAGAACGACCCCTCAAGAATTTATTCAGGAAATTCAGAAAATACAGGAGTGGCCCAAGCGATCCCGAACACTTTCTCAATTTCGTTTCAGCAAAAATCCAGCGCACGCATGGGTCTCCTACCAAAATAAAGTTACGTTTGAGCCAAACCCAGGGCAACCTCTCACGTTCCAATTCTCTGAGACCGCTTTTCTTCGCCGGGTAGAAACCTCCTGGCATTTTTTCAGAATCCACTATGAGAAAGAATGATCCATCCAAAATGGGACATCCGCTTTTTCTCATCCCACTTCTTATCCTGCTTGTCTTGGGTTGTTTTCTAAGGCTGAAAAACGCTCATGATGCCGACTCATTTAATGGAAGCAACTACTATGCCCTTGGACTGAATTTAAAAACGGAAGGGATATTCGCTTACCCCACTAATCCCAAACTGCCCACAGCCTACCGAAGCCCTCTTTATCCTGCTTTCCTGGCGCTGTTTGTCCCCAGAGAAACCTCACATTTCCCTCACCGTATCCTCTATGCTCAAGCCATCCTAGGGTCTATCGCCATAGCCAGCCTCTATGTCTTGGGCTCTGCAGCCTATCATCCCGCAGCAGGTCTATTCTCAGCTGCCTGGTATGCCCTAGATCCTGAACAGACTCGCTTATGTGCCTCCCTGGAGATAGAATTTTTCTTTTCCCTATTGCTTCTTGCCATCGCCTGTGGTTTAGTCTATTGCTCTCTACAACACTCTCTCTATTCCTATTTAGGACTGAGCTTCTTGATCGGAGTTTCCCTCACCTGTCGGTCCACCCTTTTTCTCTACCCTCTCTTTCTAGGGATTATGCATCGCCACGGGAAAATTGGGCTGATCCTTTTATCCAGCTACCTTGTCTTGATACCCTGGACCCTCCGGAACGCAATTCATTTTCGTGAATTCATCCCCTTTGAACACCACGCAGCAATCTGCAACCTATTTACAGCCTCTGAAGGCATGGTACAGACCTGGCTTCCCAGAGACGCCCAGGCCATGGCCGCCATGGGGGATCA
>JACQJN010000066.1 GCA_016205085.1 Elusimicrobiota bacterium
ATACCGGATATCGTCCCGATTGGAAGAAAGCATTGGTGAGACTTCAGGAAGGTCAAAAGATCGATTTGAATAATTACTGAGCTCAGTATGCCAGTTAAAAGCTATAGACCTTACACTCCCTCGCGCCGGTTTATCACCACGCCTGATTTTTCGGAGTTGACTCCAAAGAAGCCGGAGAAAAGCCTGACGGAGGGACTTCGAAAGAGGGGAGGTCGCAACAACACCGGCATGATCATGGTTCGCCACCATGGGGGCGGCCATCGTCGGCGCTACCGGTTTATTGATTTTAAGCGGGATAAATTCGGGGTGCCGGCCAAGGTGGCCTCCATCGAATATGATCCCAACCGAAGCGCCCGGATTGCGTTATTGCAATATGCGGACGGAGAAAAGCGCTACATTCTACATCCTCAAGGCCTCAAAATTGGGGAGACGGTGATGAGCGGCCCCCAGGCTGAGATTAAAGTGGGAAACGCCTTGCAGTTGATCCACATTCCCGAGGGAACTTTTATCCATAATTTGGAGATGCTACCGGGGCGGGGAGCCCAATTGGTCCGATCGGCGGGAGGGCAGGCTCAGTTGATGGCTAAAGAAGGTCCTTATGCCCAGATTCGCATGCCTTCCGGAGAAGTTCGGTTAGTTCCTAAGGAGTGCATGGCAACGATAGGGCAGGTGGGGAACTTGGAGCATGAGAATATCGTGCTGGGCAATGCGGGCCGCAGGCGACATCTGGGTATACGGCCGACTGTTCGCGGGGGCGCCATGAACGCCACCGACCACCCTTCAGGGGGTGGCCGCGGCAGATCTAAGGGAAACAATCATCCTCGCTCTCCTTGGGGTCAGTTGGCAAAAGGATTTAAGACTCGTAACAAACGCAAGGTGTGGGGCTGGATGATTGTCCAGGATCGAAGAAAAGGATCGATGGGCACGGTGCCAACATAAGATATGGGAAGATCTACCAAGAAGGGACCTTATATTGATCCGAGACTTCTGGAGAAAGTGCAGAAGATGAATCAGGCTGGAGAGAAGAAAGTGATCAAGACTTGGTCTCGAGCCTGTACTATTATTCCTGATTTCGTAGGACATACTTTTGCCGTCCACAATGGCAGAAAATTTCTGCCTATTTATATCACGGAACAAATGGTGGGGCATCGGCTGGGAGAGTTTGCTTTTACCCGATTCTTTAAAGGACATGGGGCAGCCCATACGAAGGAAGCGACGGAACTGACATAAGAATGGAAGCGATAGCGCACGCTAGATTTCAGCGGTACGGAGCCCGGAAGGTGAATCAGGTGTTGGGGCAAATCCGAGGGAAAACGGTGGAACGCGCCCAGCAGATTCTGCCTTTCGTTCCGAGAGCGGCAGCGGGATTGGTGGCAAAGGTGGTTAAATCGGCGGCGGCTAATTTTTTCTCTCGTTCCAGTCACAAAACGGAGTTTGAGAATTTATGGATTAAGTCGGCCTGGGTAGGTTTGGGCCCCATGCAGCAGCTCAAGCGCGTGCAGCCGGGTCCCATGGGGCGCGCCCTTCCATTTAAACGAAAGATGTGCCATTTGACGGTTATCGTGTCCGACAAGAGGAGCTAAGGTGGGACAAAAAATACATCCCAGGGGAATTCGCCTCGGTTACATTCAAGATTGGGAGTCGAAGTGGTTCTCTTTAAGGGAGATGCCTGCTTTGATCAAAGAGGACTACCAAATTCGGTCTTTGGTCAAGGAAAGGTTTCGGTCCGGCGCTGTCAGCTGGGTGGGAATTGAGCGGGCAGGTTCTTACTTGCGCGTCAATATCCATACGGCCCGCCCGGGAGTAATCATAGGGAAAAAAGGGGTGGACATTGAAGGCTTGCGCACCACCATCGAACAGCTTACGGGACGCAAGAGCTTCATCAATGTCATGGAGATCAAGGAACCTGAGCTGGACGCCAGATTGGTGGCGGAAGCGATTGCCCTCCAAATTGAAAGAAGGGTCAACCACAGAAGGGCTATTCGCCGGGCGATGGAGAGAACGATGCAGTCCGGGGCTTTGGGAATTAAGGTAAAGGTGTCGGGACGCCTGGGTGGGGCTGAGATTGCGCGGAAGGAATGGTTGAGGGAAGGCCGAATCCCGCTGCACACATTTTCGGCTGATATCGATTATGGACTGACGGAAGCCAAAACGACCATGGGTCGAATAGGAGTCAAGGTATGGATTTTTAAGAAGCAGTACTTTACCAAGAGTCCCAAGGAATTATTGCAGGAGATTCGAAAGAGTCAAGGCCTTGTAGAAGAAAAGGGGTCTGAACAAAAGGAACCTGAACCTAAGGAACAAAAAGATGTTGATGCCCAAGAGGGTCAAGTACAGGAAACCCCATAGCGCTCCCCGTATTAAAGGAAACGCTAAGCGCGGGACTTTGATTGCGTTCGGGGAATATGGTCTGAAGGCCTTAGAGCCCAAATGGGTCACGGCTAGGCAGATTGAGGCTTGCCGTGTGGCTATGACCCGTTTTATCAAGAAGGGTGGGAAAATTTGGATACGGATATTTCCTGATAAAGCCATTACCAAACACCCGGCTGAGACTCGCATGGGTAAGGGGAAGGGAGCTCCGGATCATTGGGCGGCGGTGGTCAAGCCAGGGCGCGTGTTGTTTGAGATCGAGGGAGTCCCACGCGCCACGGCCGAGGAGGCCATGCTGCTGGCGGCCCATAAGCTTCCCATACAAACGCGGTTTATTGCTCGGAATTGACATGAAAGGTAAGGAGCGGGAAAAATTGAAGGCCTTGTCGGGGGTGGAGTTGGAGTCGGAGTTAAGGCAGGCAGTGGACAAACATTTCCGGTTGAGGTTTAAACATCGGAGCGCTCCTCTGTCCAACCCGCTTGAACTGAGAATTCTCCGCCGTAAGATGGCACACTTAAAAACTCTGATCCATCAGAAGGCAACTTAGATGACTCCTATTGCCAAACGGACTGAAAATCAGGAGACGGACAGGGGGAAGCGGAAAACTTTTGTGGGGGTGGTGGAATCGGATAAAATGCAGAAAACTCGCAGGGTTTCCGTGGAGAGGCGTGTCCGCCACCCTTTCTATGAAAAAGTTCAAACACGGCGCAGCAAATTCTACGTCCACGATGAGGGGAATGAGTCGCGCATAGGAGATTTAGTGGAGATTGCCAGCACCAGACCTACGTCTCGGCTTAAACGCTGGAGACTGGTGAGGATTGTTCAAAAAGCGAGGGGTGCTTAGAGTTTGAGGCACAAATGCGGTGATACAAGAACGGACGATTCTGAATGTAGCAGACAACTCGGGAGCCCGGAGACTGATGTGTTTTAAGGTCCTGGGAGGCAGTTCCCGGCGCTGCGCAACCTTGGGAGACATAGTCGTTTGTTCGGTGAAGGTGGCTTTGCCTACAGCCGCCATCAAGAAAGGAGATGTGGTCAAGGCGGTTGTGGTTCGCATAAAGAAAGAGAAACGCAGACCGGACGGTTCCTATATCCGTTTTGATGACAATGCAGCCTGTGTGGTAGATGACAAAGGGGAACCCAGGGGTACCCGTGTGTTTGGTCCCGTGGCCAGAGAGTTGAGAGAAAGAAACTTTTTAAAGATCATCTCTTTGGCTCCGGAGGTGGTTTAGAAAAATGTTAAAGATTAAGAAGAAAGACAAGGTCATTGTCCTTCGAGGGGAAGATAAGGGGAAAAAAGGAGAAGTCCTGGAGGTTTCTCCGGATAAGGAGCAGATTTTGGTGAGCAAACTCAATTTGGCTACCAAACATACCCGTCCGACCGCAACGCAGCCAGGAGGGATTCAGAAAAAGGAAAGCCCCCTTCCCTTGTCGGGGGTGATGCTGGTTTGTCCCAAGTGTGACCAACCTGCGAGACCTCGGTTCGATCGACTCCAAACAGGAGAGAAGGTGAGGGTTTGCCGCAAGTGCGCAGAGGTAATCCTCTAGAGAGATATGACTGAGAAAGAAAGCAGCTATATTCCGAGGTTGAAGGCGCAGTATCGCGAGCAGGCGATGCCGGTTTTGATGGAGCGTCTTGAATTTAAGAATCCGATGCAGGTACCGCGATTTTTTAAGGTGGTGGTGAACATGGGAGTTTCAGAGGCCAAGGAGAATATCCAGGCACTGGATCAGGCCAAGGAAGACTTAACCGCCATCACCGGGCAGGCTCCTCAGATTCGCAGGGCCAAAAAATCCATTTCCAACTTTAAACTACGGCAGGGAATGCCGATTGGACTTCGTGTGACGCTCCGCGGAGATCGCATGTATGAGTTTTTGGATCGTTTGGTGACAACCGCAATTCCTCGTCTGAGGGATTTTCGCGGATTGGATCCCAAAGGGTTTGATGGATTCGGCAATTATAATCTGGGCTTAAAAGAGCAGCATGTGTTTCCAGAAGTGACCACCGAGAAGGCGCTGAAGGCCCGTGGAATGAATATTTCGATCGTCACTTCGGCGGGAAATGACGAGAGGGCTTTGGAACTTTTGAGGGTGATGGGGTTTCCGTTTAAGAAAGATCAGAAAAAATGAGTTCAGAGTTTAGAGTCGAGAGTTTAGAGTTCATAAAGGATTTCTTCATGATAACTTGTAACTCGCAACTCGCAACTCGCAACTGGAGTTGATATGGCTACATATGCCTGGATGGCTAAAATGCGCCGGACTCCAAAGTTCGCGGTGCGGTTTAAGAACCGGTGCCAGATTTGTGGCAGGGCGCGCAGCTACTATCGAGATTTCGGATTGTGTCGAATCTGTTTTAGGAAAATGGCCCATGAAGGCCAGATCCCCGGCATTAGGAAGTCGTCATGGTGACCACAGACCCCATCGCTGATCTGTTGACGCGCATCCGCAATGCGAACGTGAAATTTAAGGACAGGGTGGATGCTCCTTTTTCCAAAATCAAGCTGCAAATTTCCCGTGTTCTTAAGGAAGAAGGATTTATTGCCAACTATAAATCTCTCTACAATGAGGGTCAAAAAAGAGGCGTGATCCGTGTATTTCTTAAGTACACCCCTCAGAAAGAGGCGGTGTTGAAAGGAATTAAAAGGGTTTCCCGTCCGGGCTTAAGAATCTATCGTTCTTATCGGGAGATGCCCAAGGTAAGGGCGGGGTGTGGAGTCAATATTGTTTCGACGCCGTTGGGCATTCTGACCGATCATCAGGCAAAAGAGAAGAAAGTCGGGGGAGAAGTATTGTGCCAGGTATGGTGAGATGAGTCGTATTGGCAGAACTCCTGTTGCCATTCCACCCCAGGTTAAGGTGGAGGTGGTGTCTGAACGAGTGCATGTGAAAGGACCCCTGGGCGAGATGTCGATGTCTCTACCCGGCTCTCTGGCGTTTGAACTAAAAGACGGCAAAATTTTTCTTTCCCTGCGGCAGAAAGAGATACAAAGACAGGACAAGGCCATTTATGGAACTACCCGGGCGCGCCTAGCGAATCTGGTCAAGGGTGTTCAGGAAGCTTTTTCAAAAGTGCTGGAAATCCAGGGGTTGGGATTCAAGGCTTCCCTGGAAGGCAGTGACAAGCTTTCCCTTAGCATCGGGTACGCCCGCCCGGTGATTTTTCAGATTCCCACGGGAGTCAAACTCCAGGTAGATCCTAAACAAACGGTAATCACCATTTCGGGATCTGACAAGGATTTGGTGGGAGAAACGGCGGCTCGTATTCGCCGGATTCGGTGTCCGGAACCTTATAAGGGAACGGGAATCCGCTATCGCGGAGAACATATCACACGCAAAGCTGGTAAAACGGCGGCGGGAGCAGTGGGAGCTGGAGCTGGAGGCGGCGCCAAGAAATAAATGAAACCCAAATCGGAGCGGTACGAATATCGTCGGGAACGTGTTAAAAGGTATCGGAGGAAAGCCTCTTCAAATCGACCTCGCCTATCGGTGTATCGGAGTCTAAAGCACTTGTATGCGCAGGTGGTGGATGATCGTCGGGGCTCCACCCTGGTATTCGCGTCCAGTCAATCCAAAGAGCTCAAGGGAAAGTTAAAGTCGGGAAAAAATTTGGAAGCGGCGAAGTTGGTGGGGGAGATGGTTGCCAAAAAGGCTTTGGCCAAAGGGATCAAACAGGTTTGTTTTGACCGGGGGGGTAGGGTTTACCATGGCAGGGTTAAGGCCCTGGCCGAGGGTGCCCGGCAGGCAGGATTGGAATTTTAATGGTTAAGATGACAGAAGGTGCTCCTTCGGAGGAAGAGGTTATCCCCGTTGTAGAAGAGCCGATAGAGGAATTGGCTGTTCCTCCGGCTGTGGTTACGCCGGAATCCGCTAATCTCAGGGAAACGGTGGTTCTCATCAATCGGGTGACCAAAGTAGTCAAGGGAGGCAAGAGGTTTTCTTTCAGCAGTCTGGTGGTGGTTGGAGATGGGCAAGGCCGCGTGGGAGTAGCTCTTGGGAAAGCAAAAGAGGTCCAGGCGGCCATTCAAAAGGCTTCTGCTCGAGCTAAAAAAAACATGATTCAGTTTCCGTTGGTTCAGGAAACCATCCCGCATGAAGTGATCGGCACTTTTGGCTCAGGCAAGGTGTGGATGAAACCCGCAGCTCCCGGAAGCGGTGTCATCGCGGGGGGTGGGGTGCGAGCCGTGGTGGAAATGGCGGGGGTCAAAAATATCTTGACCAAAAGCCTAGGCAGTTCGAATCCATTTAATATGGTTTACGCTACTATTGAGGCTTTGAAGCTTTTGAAGACGAAAGAGGAAATTCTTAAATTGCGGGGCAAATCATGAGCGTGGTTTTGCATAAGCTTTCCCCAACGCCTGGATCCCGCAAGCGGTCTAAGAGGATCGGCTGTGGAGAGGGTTCCGGGCATGGGGGTTCGGCTACTCGTGGGATGAAGGGGCAGCGTTCCCGTTCCGGGGATGGCAAGATGATTGGATTCGAAGGCGGGCAGATGCCCCTGCTGCGCAGGATCCCCAAACAAGGTTTCACTAATATTTTTTCTAAAGAATATGAGATCCTAAACGTAAAGGATTTGGAAAAATCATTTAAGACGGGAGAGACGGTCCTGATTGAGAATCTTAAGCAACGAGGACTCGTTCGGGATGGGAGACGGGTTAAAATTTTGGGGGGTGGCCAGTTGGGTAAAGCCTTAAATGTCACTGTGCATGCTTTTTCTCAAAGTGCCAAGGCCTGTATTGAAAAAGCCGGCGGCAAGGCAACCGTCTTATGATTCAATCTTTTGGAGATATTTTTAAGATTGAGGATTTGAGAAAAAGGGTTCTCTTCACTCTGGGCTGCCTGGCGGTATATAGGATTGGAGCCGCCATCCCCATCCCCGGAGTCAATTCGGAGGCCATCCGAGCTCTCTTCGAATCTCATCGCAATAGCCTGATTGGATTTCTGGATATATTTTCAGGGGGAGCGCTGGGTAGATTTTCCATCTTTGCGATGGGGGTGATTCCCTATATCAACGCTTCCATCATCATGAGCCTTCTTCAAGGCGCGCATGTACTTCCCTATCTGGACCGTTTAGCCAAGGAAGGAGAGTTAGGCCGAAGGAAGATCAACCAATATAGCCGATACCTGACTCTTTTCCTGGCTTCTTTCCAATCCTTTGGATTGACTTTAGCCATCTCCAAAATGCCGACTCCGGGCAATATCCCGGTGGTAAACAATCCGACGGTCGGTTACTATATCCTGACAGTTTTGACTTTGACCACGGGCACTATTTTTGTGATGTGGTTGGGTGAACAGATGACGGAAAGGGGGGTCGGCAACGGAATTTCCCTCATCATTTTTGCGGGTATCGTGGATCGATTGCCCAGCGCTGTGATGGGGATGATTGATCTTTTGCGTCATGAACAGACGACGCTTGTCCAGGCGTTGTTTCTGCTGGCTTTGGCGTTGGTGGTGATGGCTTGCGTGGTATGGGTGGAGACGGCTCAAAGAAAGATTCCGGTGCAATATGCCAAAAGAGTGGTGGGACGGCGTATGTACGGAGGGGCTTCTACCTTTTTGCCTCTCAAGGTGGATCAATCGGGCGTTATTGCGGTCATCTTTGCGGTATCGCTTTTAGCGGTTCCGGTCACGGTCATTCAGTTCAACCCCTCTCATCCCTGGTCCCAGAAACTTTTGAATTTCTGGTCGAGCGGGAACTGGATGTATGAGTTGCTTTATATGGCCTTAATCATTTTCTTCTGCTACTTTTACAACTCGGTTTCGATTAACCCTAATGATTTGGCCGAGAACATGAAAAAATGGGGAGGATTTGTCCCCGGCATCCGTCCTGGCGAGCCAACCGCTCAGTATATTCAATGGGTATTGGAAAGGATTACATTGGGAGGGGCTCTCTTCGTGGCCCTGCTGGCGGTTCTTCCGGATGTGCTGCGACAATCTTTTAATGCACCGTTCTTTTTCGGCGGAACCGCCCTTCTCATAGTGGTGGGCGTAGCTTTGGATACGGTAGGACAGTTGGAGGCGCACCTCATTATGCGCCATTATGAAGGTTTTTTAAAGAAGGGACAGATTAAAGGGCGCTGGTTCAACGTGGGAACATGAATATCATCTTGCTGGGTTGTCCAGGAGCGGGGAAGGGAACCCAATCAAAAATTTTGACCTCACGGTATCAGATAACCCATATATCCACTGGGGACATTTTCAGGGAAGAGATGGCTCACTCTACAGAAATGGGAAAGAAAGTGAGCCAATATGTCAAATCGGGGAGATTGGTTCCGGATGCCTTGGTGAGTGAGGTGGTGGCTTCTCGGCTTCAAAATTGTTCCAAAGGGTTCCTTTTGGATGGATTCCCCAGAACATTAGAGCAGGCTCAGGTCTTAGATGCCTTCTTATCTAAGTCCAACCAGACTATTGATGTGGTCGTTTACTTGAATTTAAAGGAAGAAGAGGTGATTCGAAGGTTGTCAGCGCGCCGTCAATGTTCAGGATGTGGGGAAGTGTATAATTTAGAGACGCGGATTCCTAGAGTCCCGGATACCTGTGATTCCTGCGGGGGTAAACTCACTCAGCGGGAGGATGATATGCCGGAAACCATTAAGAAAAGGTTAATGGTGTATGCGGACCTAACCGATCCCTTGGTGGCTTATTATAAGGTGAACCAGGTGTTCTATGAAGTGGATGCGGCAGACCCTCCCGAGGAGGTGTCCGCTTCTATCTCTAAGATTATCGACGAAATGGCCGCGAAGGCAAAGAGTTGATGCCGATGACCACCGCTGCGATTGATTTAAAAAGCTTCCAAGAGATAGGATGGATGCGAGAGGCGGGGCGCGTGGTGGCGGAGGTTTTGAATCTGTTGGCGGGGATGACCAAAGCGGGAATCAGTACCGAAGATTTGGACCGAACAGCCCGTTCTGAAATATTAAAACGCAAAGCCAAGCCCGCTTTTTTGAATTACCGGGGTTATCCCTGTACTCTCTGTGTTTCGGTGAATGAGGAAGTGGTGCATGGGATTCCCCGTTCGGGGAAGGTGTTGGCAAAGGGAGATATCGTCAGTTTGGATTTGGGAGCGGTGGTAAAAGGATTCTATGCGGATGCGGCTGTCACGGTGGGTGTGGATTCTATTTCCGAGGATTCAGCGCGACTGATAGAGGTGACGCGTAAAGCCCTCTTTTTGGGAACGGCCCAAGTCAAGCCGGAGAATCGTGTGGGAGACATTTCCAATGCTGTCCAGACATGGGTAGAATCGCAGGGGATGTCCGTTGTCCGCGAGTTTGTTGGTCATGGAATTGGTCGGAATTTGCATGAGGAACCGCCTGTTCATAATTATGGCCGATCTGGAACAGGTCCTCGATTACAGACGGGAATGGTGATAGCTATTGAACCGATGGTGAGTCTGGGAGGTCCCGAGGTTCGAGTTTTGGAGGATGGATGGACAGCGGTTACTCAGGATGGGAGTCGCTCGGCACATTTTGAACACACGATTGCTGTCACCAAGGAGGGGCACGAGGTTTTGACCTCGATCGCGTGAGCAACAACGACAAAATTGAATTGGAGGGAATCATTAAGGAGGCGCTTCCCAATGCCATGTTC
>JACQJN010000054.1 GCA_016205085.1 Elusimicrobiota bacterium
CTGATATTCTTACCGCACTGGCAGGAGGATATGATTGGGCCTTCAGGACAGGCAGTAGCCCAGGCGTAGGATGTAAAACCTAAAACGTGAACCGCAAGGAGCAAAAAGAAGAGTTTGGTCATGCAATATCTACATAAGAACTCTGCGCGTGAACTTGATCAGAATACTGTCTTAGCAGTTTCAACTCCGCATCTCTTCTCCAAAACCATTGAAACCACTCGCTTAAATCCTGACCCAAAACAGTGCCCGCCGTCTCCTCAGAAGAAGACATTGTGTCGAGCCGACCTAGGTACTTTGGACTTATCATCTTATACCTCCAAAATTCACCGGAGCAGACCCAGGACAGTGGAGGGTCTATCAGGTTAGACTGCCCTTAAAAATCTGCTCCGGTTTAATCGTCATCCTATTCGATGTTGGACCAGCCTGACTGGTCAATCAATTCGTTACGAACGCAAACCACGTTAATCCGCATTTCTTCATTGTTATTATGAGACCTAAAATCTCCCCCACACAGCCAATTGGTCGCGCCCTTCTTGCAAAGTATCCTCGCGATATATCCCGTTCCATTTTCCTCTATATCTCCATCCGGAAGGGCAAATCCTCCTATAAAACAGAAATGGGTTCCATAGGGAACGCCCGTGTTGTAATACACCAACCCATTGCTGCCCCTAAAAGTCAGGACTGCCATAGGTTTGCGTGGAGGCGTACCCACCATCAGGTCACCCTGCATCCGAATCCCTCCCTTGACATCCAACTTATACATGGGGGAGAGCTCCCCGATGCCCACGTTCCCCCCGGGGGACTGCAAAATAAGATTATGCGGCGACGTAAGCCCGGAATAATCATAGGCAAACATCATGCCTCGACTCCCATCATGGTACAGCCTCAGGCCGCTCCCCGCAGCGCCAGACAAACCGCCAGAGTCCCCCCCGGTCAACCATAAAGACTGACCACTGACATGCAACCTGGTGAGGGGGGTATTCGTTCCGATGCCTACATTTCCCCCTTGGTAAGCCAAGTAGCTATCCCGCGTGGAACGCAGCTGAGTGTACACCCCATAAGGAGCGGGATAATAGGTCGTGAGGGTAAGAGTCTCCGTGGACAAATCCCTGGCTGAAAAACCTAAAACCAGAGCAACTAAATATATCCTTCTCATATACTTCGCGTCCTCCTATCCTAAGAATAACGGAACACGATTACGCGGGAGTTACTCTGCGGTTACGTTTTGGTAAAGAAGAGCTAAGGCTCCGTGACAGAGCCTAACTCAAGGTGGGCAGCGCGGTCCGCACGCCATCTAAGAGTTCCTGGATGACAAATGGCTTGGCTAAATAATGGCTGGCTCCGGCCTGGAACATCTGCCGTCTTAATGTCTTGTTGTGGAAAATGCTGATCACCAGCACGGGCACCGATGGATTTTGGGAACCGCCCCGGATCTCCTTTAAAAAGGAGAGCCCATCTCCATCCGGCAGCCGGACATCCAAGATAACCAGATGGGGAGAAAATTTCTCATGGCATGCCCTCGCTTGAGATATGCGGTGGGCCAGAATAACCTCAAAGCCTCGCTTCTTTAAAACATATTCCAACATCTCGGCGATAAACATATCGTCCTCTACTATCAGAATTCTATAAGGCTGGGACATGTTGAACTCCTAAAAGTATTATCACAAAAAGCGGTAACGTGGGAGTAACGGGAGGGTAACTTTACAGTTACGGTGGCAAAACCCGTTCCACCTCTACAATAAGATCCTCCGGCTGGAAAGGCTTGACCAGGTAAGCGCGGACACCCAGGGCCCGGGCCTTTTCCTTTGTGGTCTTAGATTTGAGGGTGGAAATCACGATGACAGGAATGTCTTTGCGGGCAGGATTATTTCTAATTTTCTCTAAAACCTCAAACCCGTGCATATCCGGAAGCATCAAATCTAAAACCAAAACGTCCGCCCCAAAAGACTCCACAAGTTTAAGCGCCTCCTCCCCGCATAAAGCGGTTTGAACCTCCAATCCCTTGCCCTGTAAAAAATACCGGATCATGCCCGATAAAACCTGTTCGTCCTCTACCACAAGAACCCGGCCTTTCAATTTTTCTCCATTCCGGCCACGGGTTTAAGCACGAAATAAAATGTCGTCCCTTTGCCGTATTCACTTTCTACCAGAATCTTCCCTGCATGGGCCTCCACCAGCCGTTTGACGATGGCCAACCCCAAACCCGTTCCTTTTCCGCGCGCCCGCTTCTTGGTCTCCTTCACCTGTTCAAATTTATTAAAAAGCTTAGGGAGGGCTTCGGGAGGTATCCCAACGCCCGTATCGGTGACGCCAAAACACAGATCGCCATTCTTGCGTTTTCCCCATACCGTTATCTTTCCCCCCGCTGGAGTAAACTTTAAGGCATTGTGAACGAGGTTAATAAATATCTGCTTC
>JACQJN010000065.1 GCA_016205085.1 Elusimicrobiota bacterium
GGGGGTTTTACTCTCAGGCTAGGCACCGCCGTAAGTCCCGCCTTTTCAAATTCGCTTACTCCGTAAGGATAATCGGCCGAGGTTTGGTTCATCTTCTCGGCTGTGGATTCCGTCGCGATATTGACCACAAATTGTTTCGTCTCCTCCACGTTGACCAGGGTATCTTTCTTTTTTCCTTCCCGATTTCTGACGGGAGCAAAACACAGGGACATGGGTTTTGCGGTAATGCCGGTAAAAAAACTAAAAGGAGCGAGATTGAGACTACCATTTTTTCCTTGTGTGGAGACCCAGGCGATAGGACGGGGCTGGATGACGGATATGAGCAAGCCGTATCGGTCCGGCAGGCTTAATGTTTCGGGATCAAGTTCCATGGAGTGCTTCTGTTGCTTCTTTGCCATTGGTGGAGAGGGTGGCCTTGTGCCAACTCAAGGCATATTCTTTGTCGCGGTATTTATAACCGTGATCGGTGATGGACAGGGGTTCAAACATGGTATCCAACATGATGGCCAAGCGGTTGGAAACTTTTCCGCGCGTCGCCAAAGATTTGAGAGCCGCCCTGCCTTGGGGGCTATGAGGCAAAGCCCCGGGGTGGAATGTAAAGGAACCTTCCTGAATAACTCCTTTTCTGGCGCCGTAATGGGTATTGGAGAAGAACATGACTTCATCTGAGTCCACGTTGTAATGGGCATAGGGAGCCGGAATATCTTTAGGATGCCAGCCTTCCATTTGAGAAACGAAGGAGCAAATAGAAAATCCGTTGTAAGGGACGTTGCCCGACTGAAATGTCTGGTGCAGCGGGGGAGCCGTATGGATTTCGCGGGCGATACCGTGGTGGTTTTTGACATCAAAGCCGAAGGGATAAAGGGCGCCTTCCCATCCTGCCAGATCAAAGGGATGATGGCCCAGCGTCAGGCGAGTGATTTTTCTTCCGGCGTGTTTTATATCGATGAGAAATTCTCCCTTCTCATCCCGGGGGGGCTGAAATTCAGGAGGCTCTATTTCCGTTTCCACGACGGGAGCCATCATCTTGGCTTGACCCTCTTGGTTTAGGTAATGAGGAGGGAATGTGATGGGGTAGGAGGACTCCATCACCAGGAAATATGCGTTTTTAGAGGTGAGCTCTATTTGGTACGTGGTTCCTTTGGGGATCAGAAGGTAGAGTCCCTTGCGTATGGGGATGTTGCCGTATTCCGTCTTCAAGGTTCCCGTCCCTTCTTGAACGAAATAGGCTTCATGTTTTTCTCCGTTCCTAAAAAAGCTGTCTTCGGGTGTGCTTTTGGTAGGCTTGGAGATGGAGAGGATGGTGTTTTGGCCGAATACGATGGGTTTCCTTCCTGCGAGGGCATCTTCGCCATAAGGCATGTTTCCGGTCAGAATGTGGTAGGGCTGCAGAGTATCTACGGCTGCCGCTTTGGTGGCTAAGTCATAAGAGCCTTTGACGGGGGGTCTTATCTGTTCGGTGGGATAAGACCGGACATGGAGTTTCCTGGAGAAAGCTCCTGAAAAGCCGTAGGTCCCATGGACTTCTTCCAGGGATAAAACTTTTGGAATGGCGTAGAATTCCGTATGGGGGGTGGTCGGGAGATTGCCTCGTTTAAGAATGAGCGACATGTTAAATCAATAAGTCGCGACCAGGGTTTACCCTTGGTCCCCGAGCCCCTGACGGGGACCCCCAGGGTTCCCATCGTTTCGATATTACTCCCTCCCTACGGGGACTACGGGCAAATCCCTGGCCGCTATCTTTCTTGTTGTAGTTTAGTTCTCTTTGTTCTTTTGGGGTTCCGATTCTATTTCGTAGGATGCCAAGTTTGGGAACTTCCAGCTCAATGGTGTCTCCGGGTTGTATCCAGCGGTTTAAGTCCAGGCCGCAGCCCTTATAAAAAGTGCCGGAGCCAAAAATATCTCCGGGATAAATTGTCTCCTCTTGGGAGACATGGGAAATCATGAGAGGAAATCCCCAGAATTGATTTTTAAAGTGTCCTTCAGACCATAACTCTCCATTCACCCGGGCTTGCATGGAAAAGTCCTGCAGGGGGTTCACCTCATCCGCTGTGACAAGATAGGGGCCAAAGGCATTGGCGAAGTCCTTGCCCTTGGTAGGGCCCATCCTGAGCATCATCTCCTTTTTCTGGATGTCCCGTGCAGAAAAGTCATTGAAGATCATGTAACCGAATATGGTGTCAGCAGCTTCTTCGGGGGTCAGGTTTTTCCCTTTTTTCCCCACCACACAGGCGATTTCACACTCGTAGTCCAGTTTTCGAGTGTAGTAGGGCCAGGGGATATCGTCCTCCGGGCCGTATATTTCCCTATGGTTTCCTTTGTAGTAGGCAGGGATCTCATACCATTCCGGAGGCAGGGGTTCTCCCCTCCTTTGAGAGCCGGCCACAGCATGTTCCTCAAACGCAAAGAAATCTTTTAAAGCCGGAGGATGGGGTAGAGGAGCCTTGAGCCGGACGTTTTTTAGGAAATAGAATGTGGGATTGTCAGGTTTTTGAATGGTTTTTTGGGCGCTCTTTATGCACGCTTCCCCCCCTTCAAGAAAAGAGAGCATCTGAGATGGGAGTTTGTTGTTTGTGGCGGAGTTCAAATCCAAAACCTGATCTCCCAGTACGACGCCTAATCGAGGTTGACTGTTCTGGCCGGCAATGAATGTGACCAGCTTCATGTTGAGTCCATCCCCAGTTTACATAAGCTGAGGAGCTTCTTCAAGGTTTTTCGAGGAAGGCCGACGACATTGTCCAGGTTTCCCTGTATTTTTTCAATAAAAGGGTCATCATGGTCTTGAATACTGTAAGCCCCCGCTTTGTCTAGGTGCTTTCTGGAGAACCGGTGGATGAATTCCGGGGAGACCCTCCTTGCTTTCACTTTCGTTATTTCATGACTGACGAGGCGGGATCCCAGTTTTTCGTGCACCAGGGCAATTCCCGTGTAGACCTTGTGCCAGGCGCCATTCAGTGTCCGAAGTATCTTTTCCGCGTGTCTTGGATTTTTGGGTTTTCCTAGGATTCGGCCCTGACAAACCACGATCGTATCGGCTCCCAGAACCCAGTGGTGAGGGAATCTTATCGAGACCATTTGAGCTTTTTTGAGCGCCAGTTTTCGAACAAGCCGTACCGGATTTTTTTCCCGGATATTTTCAGAGGCTTGGCTGGGGCAGATGCGGAAGGACAGACGCATGGATTTGAGCAGCCGAATTCTCTGGGGAGATCGGGAAGCCAGTATTAAAATATGTTTTTTCTTATCCAATCCAGATAGGTTTTATTCCCGCCGTCTATGTCCAGCGCAATGACTTCGGGGATCGTGTAGGGATGGTTTTTTTTGACAAATTGAATGACGCGTGGAATCAAGGTAGCCCGTGTTTTGATAAGAAGCAGAAGCTCCCTGGCTTTTTCGATCTTTTTCCCCCACCAGTAATGGGATTCCAGGGCTGGAAATATGTTGATGCAGGCGGCTAGCTTCTTATTGAGGAGGCCTTGGGTAAGTTTCCTGGCAGTTTTGCGGTCAGGAACCGTGATCAAGGCTACTCTATAAGGAGTAGGCATTCAATTTTATGCTACTAAATTTGCGTGACTAAAGTCACATTGACATCCCTTCGGGGCGGGGCTAGACTATTAAAGCCGGTAGAATAGACGAGGATAAAACTATGAAGAAAATAGGTATATCTCTAGGAGTATTGATTTTAGGAGTGCAGATCGCTTTGGCTAAAACTCAGATCATCACCACAGAAGGAACCGTGGAGGTTCAAAGGTCGGGGTCGGATCAATGGGTCCGTGCCGATGTCTTACCTTATTCTTTGGATCCTTCGGATAAATTACGGACATTGCGGCGTTCCAAGGCCCTTCTTTTGTTTGATGACCAATCCCGCATAGAACTCTCTCCCAAAAGCACATTTATATTGGAGCAGACAGGGGTCTCGCAGATCGGGATGAGGTTGGATTTGGGTCGCCTCAGGGCCTGGGTCTCTAAGAGGGCCGGGAGAAGGTTTGAAGTGCGTACTCCTGTGGCGGTGGCGGCGGTTCGGGGAACGGAATTTGGGGTGGAGGTTCGGGATGCCATTACTTCGATTGTAGAGGTGTATTCGGGGCTTGTGGCGGTCCGAGGTATGGCGGGAGATGAGGTATTGCTCAACCCCTTAGAGAGAGTGGAGGTGGATA
>JACQJN010000018.1 GCA_016205085.1 Elusimicrobiota bacterium
GTAGGCTTAAACGGGGGAGTTTTCCGAGTGACAGAAGGCCTTCAGAAAATGTTCGGAGAAAACCGGGTTATAGACACTCCTTTGGCGGAATTGGGAATCGTCGGGACCTCCGTAGGGCTGGCGATGTACGGCTTAAGGCCCGTCTGCGAAATTCAATTCGATGGTTTTTTGCCTCCCACCATGGATCAAGTCATCTGCCATTTAGGAAGACTGCGTCAACGCACCAATGGACGCTTTACCGTCCCTCTGGTCCTCAGAGCCCCTCACGGAGGCGGCGTCCATGCTCCGGAACATCATTCCGACAGCCCGGAAGCCTATTTTTGCCACACCCCCGGCATCAAAGTGGTTATTCCTTCCACTCCGCAGGATGCCAAGGGTCTCATTCTAGCCGCAATCAAGGACCCCAATCCCGTCATCTATTTCGAACCTAAACGCATCTATCGTTCCGTCAAAGAACCGGTTCCTTCGGAGCCATACGAAATCCCCATCGGTGTGGCCAGAATTGCCCGAGAGGGGAAGGATGTCACCATCATCTCTTGGGGAGCCATGGTGCAAACCTGTCTTCAGGCAGCGGAACGCATGAAACAGGGAGGAACGGAAGCTGAAATTTTGGATTTAAGAACCTTGGCCCCACTGGATTTAGAAACCATCTTACGCTCCGTGGAAAAGACGGGCCGCGCGGTCATCGTCCAAGAAGCCCCTTTTACTTGCAGCCTGGCCTCGGAAATCAGCGCTTTGATTCATGAGAGAGCCCTTCTCAAACTGCAGGCTCCCGTCAAACGAATCACAGGATGGGATACCCGCATCCCGCTTTTTAAATTGGAGAAATATTACTTTCCGGATCCAGATCGTATCCTTCGTGGAGTCAAATCCGTTCTGAACTACTGATGGCCTACGAATTCAAGCTGCCGGACGTAGGAGAAGGACTCCACGAAGGGGAGATCGTCAAGTGGCATGTCAAAGAGGGGGAACTGGTACAGGAAAACCAACCCCTAGTGGATGTCCTGACCGACAAAGCCACCGTTGAAATCCCGTCTCCCAAGACAGGCAAGATTCTAAAATTGCTCGCTCAACCGGGACAGAAGGTCAGGGTGGGAGAAGGCCTTATTCAAATCGAAACTCCAGATCAGGAACCAAGACTTCAGACCCATGACTCGCAACTCACAACTCGCCTGCCTACCGGACAGGCAGGCAACTCACAACTTGAAGTATTGGCCACCCCCGCGGTCCGAAAACTGGCTAAAGATTTAGGAGTGGATTTATCCAAGATCAAAGGAACCGGCCCCCAGGGCCGTATTACCGAGGAGGATCTGCATAAAACCGGCCCGGAAGAACGAATCCCCTTGCGAGGCATACGCCGCAAAACAGCGGAAAAGATGTCTTTTTCTAAAAAAACGGTTGCCCATGTCACCCATGCGGACGAAGCAGACGCCACAGCTTTAGTGGCTTTGCGTGAGGAACTTAAACCCGAGGCGGAGAAAAAGGGAATAAAACTCACCTATCTTTCCTTCATCCTCAAAGCCCTGACCAAGGCCCTTAAAGAATTTCCTTCCTTGAACGCCTCCTTAGATGACCAGCGAGAAGAAATTGTGCTCAAGCGATACTACAACATCGGGATTGCAACCGCCACGGAACACGGACTATTTAATCCCGTCATCAAGGAGGCTGATAAAAAAGATATCTGGAACCTCGCTCAAGAGGTCGAACGTCTTTCTAATGCCGCCCGCAAAAATCAGATTTCTCTTTCGGATTTGCAGGCAAGTACATTCACCATCACCAATATAGGACCCATCGGAGGACTTTTCGCCACCCCTGTGGTGGTGCATCCTGAAACCGCCATTTTAGGAGTGATGAAGATTCAAAAACGTCCGATCGTCCGCGACAACCAAGTGGTCATTCGGGACATGCTCAACCTCTGTCTTTCCTTCGACCACCGTGTTTTAGACGGAGCCGAGGCCGCGATGTTTATGAACACCCTGATCAAACATCTGGAAAATCCCCGTACCCTACTCAACTAAATAAGATTCTCAATGAAACAAACGGACGTTCTTATCATCGGAGCCGGACCGGGAGGCTACGTAGCTGCTATTCGGTTGGGACAGTCAGGCAAAAAGGTTCTTCTGGTGGATCAAGACAAGTTGGGGGGAGAATGCCTCAACTACGGCTGCATCCCCTCCAAGGCTCTCATCTCCCTGGCCGGACTTGTCCATAAAATCCAGAAAGCTCAGGAAATCGGTATCACGATCCAAAACATTGGGGTGGACATGGCGAAGATTCAGCAGTGGAAAGCGACCATCCTCCAAGGCATGAATCGAGGCGTCTTGACCCTGACCAAAGGCAACGGAGTAGAATTCATCCAGGGGCAAGCCTGTTTCACGGGTCCCAAATCCGCCGAAGTTAAAACAGCTCAAGGAGGCGAGAAAATTGAATTTCGACACGCGCTCGTGGCCACAGGTTCAAAGCCGATCTCAATCCCTGATTTTTCATTCGATAGCAAGAATATTCTGAGTTCTAAAGAAGCCTTGGATCTAAATTCCATCCCCAAACGTCTGTTCGTCATTGGGGGAGGAGTGATCGGCTTAGAAATCGGGACCTTCTACGCAAAACTAGGTTCTCAAGTCACCATAGTCGAAATGATGCCCCAATTGCTCCCGGGGGTGGAACAGGATCTCGTCCAACCCGTGGCTCGCTCCCTTCAAAAGCTGGGGATCACGGTCCACCTCAACTCACAAGCCCTACGTTATTCTTTGAAAGACGGAGCCTTGTCAGTTTCCATTCGAACTCCGGAAGGGGAAAAACACATTGCCTCGGATAAAATCCTCGCTTCCGTGGGCCGCGCTCCCAATACGGGCACATTAAATCTTGAGGCCGCGGGAATCGTTACCACCCCGAAAGGATTCGTGGATGTAGACGCAGCATATAAAACCTCTGCGGATGGCATCTATGCCATTGGAGATGTCATCGGGCCTCCCTTCCTGGCCCATAAGGCTTCCCGAGAAGGTCTGTTCATAGCCGCCGTTATTTTAGGAGAAGAGCCGGAGCCGTTAGGTTTCGTGCCCTGGGCCGTTTTCACCGATCCTGAAGTGGCATTTGTGGGACTGACAGAAGCACAGGCCCTAGAACAGGGCTATGAAACCCAAATCGGACGATTTCCTTTCGCCGCTTCCGGCCGCGCCGTCACGACGAGGGAGAGCGATGGCTTTGTCAAAATAGTCTCCCAAAAAGGGAGCGGCAGAATCCTAGGGGTAGGAATCGTCGGAACCGAAGCTTCCGATCTCATCAGCGAAGCTTGCCTGGCCATTCGGTTGAAGGCTACCGTGCATGACGTCGCCTCCACCATTCATCCCCATCCCACGCTACCGGAAGCCTTCCTGGAAGCCTCCGAAGCAGCCGCCGGCCAACCCATCCACATTCTCACGAAAAAATCGTGAGTCCTACGGTCGGCTTCACTACATATGATTTGGGATTGCGAGACTACGAAGAAACACGCCAGCTTCAACTGAAATTAGTCGAGAAGCGCCTTGCTGGAGGACCCGATTCCCTCATTTTAGTGGAACATCCCCACGTCATTACTCGTGGAACCGGATTTAAGGGACGGACCATGGGAACGCTTGGGGATGCAAATTCCTCCATCCCCATCTACGATGTGGAACGCGGCGGAGATATCACCTACCATGGCCCGGGACAACTGGTGGGTTACCCCATCCTCCATCTCAATGAACAGGACTTATGTCTTTCCGAATACATCCGAA
>JACQJN010000017.1 GCA_016205085.1 Elusimicrobiota bacterium
CGGCGACCTGGGTCTGCTTCGCCTGCCGCAATGCCTCTTGATTGGAGTTGGGCTGATGCAGGACATGAGAAGCACCCTGGGAATAGACAAAGAGAATATCGTGGAACAAAAGCAAGGCTGCGTTATTTTTCAAAACTTCCGCCAAGGTGTGATTCTTCTTTAAATCCGCCGCAGCCGGTTCCAGCCTATTTCTGTTGAGATCGTAAATTTGTTGCGCCTTTTCAAAACTCACGAAGGCCGCGGCATGGCGTTCGAGATCCTGCGACAAAAAGCCATTAAGTCCCTCCCGAATTAATTGGACCTGCAAAAACACGCTGGAATCAGAAGCAGTTTTGGGAGCTGAATAAATCCATACCCCTTGAGGTAAATGTAACAAGTCCCCTCTTTTGCTCAAGAGATGCACCGCCTCTCCAAATTTCTCCTCGCTCAATGGGAGCTCCCGATTTAAGCCTATAAACGCGGAGTCGGAAATTTCTTGCCCAGGCTGGAATTTTTCAGAAAGAAGATCGCTCACCAAATCTATCGGAGCCACATCTCCCACGGGGACCGGCAAAGAAGAATTGGGATTGGCCCCTTCAAACAACCTTTTTAAAACTTGATTAGATTTATGGAAATCTTTGGAGCCTGGCCCCATTTGAGCCAAGGACACGACACTTTGCTTAAGGGTTTTAAATACAGGCAAGTGAGAAACGGAAGCCAAAGGAGAAAAGAAATTTGCAGATGGGACTACAACCCGAGAAGTTGTAGTCTCCACTCTCGCCGTAACCTGCGTCCTAACCGCGGCCAAGGCCTCATAAAAAGAAAACCCCGGCGCAGTGGCCAGCAAAGCCAAACTCATTCCAACGGCAATAAGCCTTTTCACTTTCAATACCATCCTAACATCTCTCTCACGTCCGCACATGGGACTTTTAGCACGAATTCCCCTGGAAAAGGCCCTATAATTAACTGGGTCATTGGGCCCCCATGGCTAGGACCCAAAGGCCCATTGCCCCACGGGCCTGAACTCCTCCATCCTGAATGGATCCTCCTCCCCTACCGGCACAGGCATCTCTAAACGGATTCCTAAAATACGGGCCAGCAAACGCACCGTGGCCCCCACGGGATCCGTGGGATCGCCGGCAAACTGCTTGTTCTCCTGAATATACTGCTCCATCGTTTTTCGGATGGCCTCTGTTTCCCTTGCGTGAGCAATCATATTTTGATTTTTAGCCATCACGGCATACAGACTTACCGCGGTGCGCGCATAAAGACGCTGCTTATCCCCCGAGACACGCAGGGGGACCATAACGGCTTCATCGGAAAGTGATTCAGGATCGGACAGGGCGATTCGGGTCAATGTGGCCAGCACCTCATGGCCATTGAGCTCTCTCTCCTTTCCGCCTTCTGATGGCTGGGTTAAAAACAAATTCTGGGCAAGGATTTGCGTTGCCTCCTTCCCCATGGCGGCGCTCTCAAACTTTCGGACCTCTCCCAATCCCCAGATGGCGCTGAACCTCTTGAACTTCGCCGCCGGAGCGCTGAAATCCTGGACAAATTCATTAAGTTTGGAAATCCCCCGATAGTCTCCCCTCTTGGCAAGCCCTACCGCAGAATATAGCTGAACATCCCACTTGAGATTTTCAAACAATTCCTCCAGGGCCTTCTTCGCTGCATCTGTCTGGACGCTCCAAAGCGCCTTGATCGCCATCTCTCTTAAGACAGGCTGGTCCGCCGTGGCCGTCTGCTTTAAAGCTTCCACCGACTCAGAGGCTCCCATATTCCACAGCCACACCGCCGCCTCCCAGCGGTTGAGCCAGAAAGGATCGTTCTTGACCGATTCGACAAGAAGCTGGACAATATTGGGAGAGGCCTGCACTTGCAATAGACCCGTCTGAATACGGGAGATACGCTTCTCAATGTCGGCCTGATTCTGGCGCGCCTGGGTTGCCTGCTTCTCCAGATGTTTGATCTCAGAATAAAGCCTTTGCTTTTGCACCACATCTCCCGCCAACTGACGAATTTTTTTAGGGCTTCTCTTGTGTCCTGGCCCCTTCCCATATTCTTCTTTTAAAACCGCCTTGGCATCGGCAAAAGATTTTTTAAGAGCCGCCGTCTGTCCCTGAATTTCTTCCAATCTTTTGGCCAAATCCAGGCTGCTTTGAAGACCAAGCAACTCCTTCTGCAGGTGGTCCATCCTCTCTTGGCTAATAGGCTGCCGGCCTGTCTTTTCAAATTCCGATTTCCAAAGAGTCTTCAACTCCTCCATCTGCTCCTCCGAGAGATGGGCAAAGGGATAGAGCATCCGGATCAACTCCGGCTGCTCTATCTTAAATTCTCCCAAACGGCCGTCCCGCGCAAATTTAAGAAACGTATTTTTCTGGACCGTGGTGCGGGTGGTACGATATAGCTCCTGCACCTCCGGCTTTTGGCGAAGCATCTCAAAAAGGCTCTCCATCTGCTTTTTGCCCTTCACCGGTAAACCCTGTTCCTTTATGCCCTCGCGCACCTTCGCCATCAATTCTTCCCGAAGATAATTATCTACGGCTTCATCCAGCATGCTCCGCAGCCGGACATCCACCGCTTTCTGGGCCTGAATGAAAGGCCGCTTCCCGGCCTCCCGGATTTCTATCCGGCGCGCCACGGCGCTGTAGCTCAAAGGATCCTTATGAGGGCGGGTGAACATATTTTCTGTTTGCCGCACCACAAACTCGGCGAAGGGATATCCCATTCCCTGAATCTCCTGAGGAGTCATCATGGTGACCGCGGAGGCTAAAACCAAGGATTGAAGCACCATCTCAGGATGCTTTAGAAAATATTCAAAAGCGCCCGCGGCGATCTTTCCCTTTTCTTTGAGTTCCAAAAGCTTGGCTTGGGCCAAGGCCTTGATGGCGGCCACCACGGGGCTGGCCATGGAGGTGCCGGCCATGGCAACCCAGTTCTTATCCAACGTGGAACACAGAATAGCCCAATTTTCCACAAGATCTTTGCTCTTGGCCGCCACAATCCCGCCGGGAAAAAATTGACACACTTTAGACAGTTGGGATTTCATGGCGGCCCAGACGGATCCGCCGGATGCCGTCACGGAGTTTCCCATATGCTTAAATCCATACTTTGGGCTATGGATAGGGCCCCGATTTGTGTAAAACTCAGGCTCAATGATTCCGTCCCCCTCTCCTTTATTAGCGGAGCCCACAGAGGTGATATCCAAACCCGAAGCGGGAGAGCCCTTTGTCTGCAATGGCCCACCATTGCCCGCAGCCACCGTAAACGCGGTCTTCTTGGATTTTTCATTCGCATCCACGGAAAGGGGATCATCCATATCTCCCTCTCCTCCCAGACTCTCGTTTATTCCATCCACCTGCTCAACAAGCACCTCTCTTCCCGAAAGGATATCCCCCGTAGCAGCACCCTCCTCCCCGAAAACTCCGGTAACCACCACCCTGGCTCCGCTGGCTATCCCTTGGAGATTGGAAGTGTTCACGGGAATTCCTTTTGTGGGAGGTTGAGAGGGACTTGCATCCACGAGTTTGGAAACAAAATGGCTCAGTTTCCGCAAAGGCGCGACCAAACGGGAAGCCATGATGCTGGCCACGTGGGTTCCATGTCCCTGGGGGTCTCCCTTCTGAGGAACAACGGGGATGAACTTGGCCATCCTGCGAGGAAAGCTGGGGTGTTCCTCATCCAATCCCGTATCATTGGCCCCCAGAGTAATCTTGGAAAGAGCGCGGGCCAACTCTTGACGAGGGCCGACCACCCCCATCACCTCCGCTGTTTTGTCCAAAAAAGCCTGTTTGAGTTCATCCTCCTCCACCACGATGCCTTGGGAAAGAAGCTCCATCTGAACCTGCTCCCCAAGCCTCTCCGGAACGCTGAGATAAACATCGTTTCCATGTCTGTAATCAAAAACCGCCCTTATCTCCGCTCCATTTTCAAGAAGGGATTCCAAAAGCCCCTTCAAACGGCTCTTGTCCACCGCCGCACGAAGCAGAATCTCTTTGGCGTGCCTTTGTTTTTCAGAAACCTTGAGAATCCGGATCAGTTCCTCCCGTTTCACCTCAGGAATATTGGGATTCTGCAGTTGCTGGAGAACCTCATTAATGGCTCTTTGTTCTTTCTCAGGAGTCTCCCACAACCGAACCACCGTCTCAAGAATAGGCTTGGGCATCACCAGCCGAAGCTCCAGGTGAGCTTCTCTTTTCTTTAAAAGGACGAATGGTTCCGCCACCCCGCTCTGAGTCCCTACGGGATAGACATCAAATCTGCCTCCATCCCCGGCCTGCCAGAATCTAAGAAGCCTAAGAGCCAACCCCGCCCTCGCGGAATCCGCGGGCAAAGGCATGACCACCATTCCTCGGTCTCTCAGCAAACCATATAGCCCCTCTAATCTTTGGAACTCCTGGATTTCGGAGAGGTTGAACTTCTCATAGACTTTCCGCCATAGCCTCTTCTGATGAAAAGACATCCACTTTCCCAGACGACCCTCCAGAAACACATCCATCGTCCTGCGCAAAAGCCTGTGCTGGAATCGTCCCAGAACATAGGAGAATGTCTCCATCGCCTGCTGAATCTTTTTCTCCGATGAATCCCGTGAAGGGAACAGCCAGTCAAAGTCCTGCAGATAGACAAGCCCAAACCGCTTTTGATTGGCATTGTTCTCCATCAGAGCGGAGACATGGCTGGGGACAAAATGAACAGGGATGGAAGATTTTCCCAATTGGCGTTGGACCGCGTGTCCGATTTGCGCGGCTTCGGGATGAAGGACGGTATACTGGTTCAGCGCCTGGGCTCCGGAAAGCCTCTGAAGAACTTTCAGATGGTCGCCGATCTCCTCCGTCATGGAGCTCCCGGACAAATCCCGACCCGTGGCGATCAATGTTTCGTAGGAAAAAGGCAAATCCAATGAGGCGCCGGCTTTTTTAAGGACCTGCCGGAGAGCCGCCCCGAAGCTCAAGGGTTTTATCTTAATGCCGCGCTCCCTTAAATACGCAAGGGCTTCTCCCAAAAGAGCCCTGGGCTCCTGAATGAGGAAAGGATGGGACAAATTTTTTCCCTGCTGAATTTGGTTGAAGTGAATGATCTCATGGTTGAGGATTCGGCGAAGCTTAAGGCGATCCCGGACCAAACCCCTGCGGATAAAAATTCCGCTTTCATTGGCAAACCCATATAAAAAATAAGATCTCTTGACGCCATTCATGGGTTTGATAATCCCACCAGGCTCGGAAGAGGGAGTGCCTAACGGTTTTATTTCCAATGCCGAGGGATCGATATGCCCTTGATCCGCCTCCTCTTTTAAAACCCGATAGAACTCCTCCTCCGTCACTCGTTTGTCGTTCCAGACCGTCTTTAAATAAGACAGCACATCCAAAGCCGCCAGCCCTCCCAGCACCCACGAACCGATTTGAAGAGCGGACACAACCACATCATACGGGGCATGACCTATGGGCAAAAAACCCGCCGCATGGGCCAACTGAACCAACCCCAAAGCCACCACCGAGACGGCCGCGTAGCCCCCTAACAGCCACGCCGACCGGGGATGGGAAATGGGTACCCACTGAATGGCAGGCTTCCCAGGAATTTTTTGGCCCTTGAAGCTCTTACCCCAAAACCCGGTGCCTTTAAAC
>JACQJN010000059.1 GCA_016205085.1 Elusimicrobiota bacterium
CAAGAAATTTTACTGCCTGGTCATGTTCCCCTACCCGTCCGGAAAGGCCCATATGGGCCACCTGCGCAACTACGCCATCGGAGACGTCCTAGCACGATACAAACGGATGACTGGCTACGATGTTCTGCACCCCATTGGCTGGGATGCCTTTGGACTGCCCGCCGAAAACGCCGCCATCAAACATAAAATTGAGCCGGAAACATGGATCCGTGAGAATATCGCTGCCATGAAAAAATCCTTTAAATCCTGGGGGGTTTCCTATGACTGGTCGCGGGAAATCGCCACCTGTGATCCCGAATATTACCGCTGGAATCAATGGTTTTTTTTGCAGCTCTATAAAAAGGGATCCGCTTATCGGAAAAAATCTCCCGTCAACTTCTGCCCCGGGTGTCAAACCGTTCTGGCCAATGAACAGGTATCCGCAGAACAAACCTGCTGGCGCTGCGATTCTGAGGTGTTACTGAAAGATATAGAACAATGGTTCTTGAAAATCACCGCCTACTCCGATGACCTGCTGCAGGACCACGCCCACCTGACACAGGGCTGGCCCGAACGGGTATTGACCATGCAAAAAAACTGGATCGGAAAATCGGAAGGAGCCGAAATAGATTTCGAAATTTCCGGAGAGAACTCAAAAGTTACGGTGTTCACCACCAGGCCGGACACCCTTCTTGGCGCCACATTTCTGGCTTTGGCCCCGGAACACCCCTTCTCAATATCCCTCTGCACTCCCGAGAACAAGACAGGGGTCGAGAAATTTATCCAACGCATCAAACGCCTCACCTCCATTCAGAGGAAAACAAAAGCACTGAGTGCCGATAAAGATGGAGTCTTTACGGGAGCTTACGCCATCCATCCTCTTACCAGCGAAAAAATACCGGTATGGATTTCCGACTACGTCCTGATGGAGTACGGCACAGGCGCACTTATGGCGGTCCCTGCGCATGACCAAAGGGATTTTGATTTCGCCAAACACCACCAACTCCCCATCAAACAGGTTATTCTCCCGGCCAATTCCAAACCGGAAAAATTAACCAAGGCTTTTGAGGGTGAGGGAATCATGATCAACTCGGGCCCCTTCGATGGAATGCCTTCCCAGGAAGCTAAACATAAAATTGTAGAGCAACTAAAAAAAAGCGAGAAAGCAAAACCAGTTATCCGATACCGCCTGAAAGATTGGCTCATCTCTCGACAAAGGGCCTGGGGGACTCCCATCCCCATCCTTTATTGCACCAAGTGCGGAACAATTCCCGTGCCGGAGAAGGAATTACCGGTTCTGTTACCCAAAGGCGCCCCTTACACAGGCAAAGGGGAATCTCCCTTGGCACAGATGAAAAACTTCGTTCAAGCTACCTGCCCACGCTGCCAAGGCTCGGCCCGCAGGGAAACAGACACCTTGGACACGTTTGTGGATTCCTCCTGGTACTATGCCCGGTATCTGGATCCTAAAAATACAGAAACCCCCTTCTCGTTTAAAAAAGCAAAGACCTGGCTTCCCGTGGATCAATATGTCGGAGGCATAGAACACGCCTGCATGCACTTGATCTACGCTCGATTCTTCCACAAAACCATGCGGGACCTCAATCTTCTAAGCGGACCTGAGCCTTTTATCCGACTGCTCTGCCAAGGCATGGTCACCCTGGGAGGGTCCGCGATGTCTAAATCCAAAGGAAATGTTGTGGATCCGGATATTATCGTAGGAAAATATGGAGCAGATACTGCACGGCTATTTATCTTATTCGCCGCGCCTCCGGAACAAAGCCTGGAGTGGTCTGATGAAGGCGTGGAGGGAACTTGGAGATTCCTGAATCGGACGTGGAGGCTCACCGAGCAGATCCTGGATTCTAAAATCTCTCCTACCGCATCCGTTCCCTCCAAAGAATTTCTATGCAAGCTACACCAAACCATCCGGAAAGTGACTCAGGACCTGGAGCGCTTCAGCTTCAACACCGCCATCGCAGAATTACACAAATTGGTGAATGCCCTATACGCCTATCCCACCCTGGGGGATGATCTGTCTCGGGAAGGTTTGCGATATCTGATCCTGCTGTTAGCCCCTTTTGCTCCCCATCTGGCAGAGGAAATCTGGGAAAAATTGGGACATTCCCAATCCATTTTCAAAGAGCCCTGGCCCCAATCAAACCCGGAGTACTTGGTGGAAGAAGAAATCCAGATCGCCGTACAAGTCAACGGGAAAGTGCGGACTCATCTTAAAATCTCATCCGCCTCCTCCGAGGAGGAAATACAGAAACAAGCGCTATCCCTGGAAAAAGTTCGCGAATGGATCACGGATCAATCTGTTCATAAAGTGGTGGTGGTCCCACGCAGGCTTGTAAACATTGTCACCGCTAACTCAAGAAAATAAAGGAGATTGATATGCATAAGAAAACTACTTCCCTGGCCCTCCTAAGCCTTTTTTTGCTTTCCTGTGGCGGGCCTGATGTGACTTATCGTCCCGCTCCCCAGATTCTGCCCATGCACATCAAAAAACTGGCCGTGCGGCCATTTCTTAATAAAACCCAGCAGTTTGGACTGGAAGAAAAGCTGACGCTGCGAGTCACGGATGAGTTTCTCCGCGACGGCCAATTCCCTGTTGTCCCGGAAGGACAGGCGGACGGAGCGGTGGTTGGAGAAATTACCAGATATATTCTGACTCCCGTTCAATATGATGCCAATCTTGTCCCCACCGTTTACAAGCTGGATGTGATCATAAACCTCCAGTTCATCGACAGGACGCGCAACGTCATCCTTTGGACGGAACCCAACTTAAGAGGCATTCAAAACTACGCCGCCCCCACCCTCCCCGGAGGCATGACGGAAGAACAGGCACGAGAGGCCATCTGGAATATTTTAGCCCGCGATATCGTCAAAAGGACAGTCAAGGGATTTGGAGAAGCCACCGGGATTTCAGAAAAAAAAGTTCAGTAATGGAACTCAAACCCGAGCAATTTTTAAGGGAATTGTCCCAGAAAAAACTCAGGCCCATTTATTATCTATCGGGAGAAGAGAAGTGGTTAAAGGAACTGGCCCTTGAGAAACTTAAACAGATATTGGGACGCACCGGCTTTGATTCTCAGACCTGGGAAGGGAATTCCCTGCAGATCAAAGACTTCGTCTCTTCAGCCGGCACACCGTCTCTGTTCTCTAAATTTAGGCTTTTGATCATAAAACACGCTGAATTTTTGAACGCTGCCTCCCGATCTGCCTTGGCGGAATACCTGCAAAAACCGATCGAAAATAGCTGCCTCCTCATTCAAACAGAAGAAAGAAAGCCCGCCAAGGGAGATCCCTTAGCGGCACAGGCGGCAACTCAGGGAGCCGTGATCATCTACTGGCCGCTGAGTGAATCGGAGGCGGCGGCATGGGCAGAGAAGTTCCTTGAGGAATCCCATGCAAAAGCCACACCCGAAGCCATAAAGGCCCTCATTCAAACCGTGGGCACCAGCCTCTCTATTATCTACCAGGAACTCTCCAAGATTTTACTGTACACCCAAGGTCAAAAGGAGCCGATCAGAGAAGAACAGATACTGGCCTGCCTGGGCTACCAGGCCGAGCAAAACATATTCGACCTGGGCAAGGATCTGCAGGCTAAAGATTTCTTCAAGGCCCTGCAAAGGCTTCAGGAACACTTAGAGCATGGCCTCGAACCCTTGATGCTGCTCCGGCATATCACTTCTGCTCTGGAAAAAGTGCTGAAAGCAAAACGCTGGATGGCCAAGGGGGCCCAAGAAGATCAAATCTTTCGGGAGGCGGGGGTCAACCGATTCTTCAACAAAAACTTTATCCAGTGGGTTCAACAATGGAAGGGAGAAGAAATTCAGCGAGCCCTGACGGCCTGCCTGGAAATGGAAGGCCGCCTAAAATCCAACGCCAATATCTCGCCGCGGGTCGAACTGGAACTATTGCTGGGGGGGTGGGGACAGGAGTTGGGCCGCCTGTTGGGCCAGGCGTGATTTTTTACGGGCCGCCGCTTTCCAATGAACCACCCCATGGCGGGCAGCTCTATCCCAAAGAGAATACACCTTCGGCAACAATGTTCGGGCTTGATCCGTGCTTTTCTTGGAAAACGCCTCTTTGAGTTCTTTGGCGGCTAGCCGAATCTTCTTCAAAACGGCGCGGTTGGCCCTTTCCCTTTTCTGCGATTTTCTAAACGCCTTGATGGCACCCGTATGCCGTCCCGTTTTTAGCTTAGCCATTTTCAAAGTCTACTAATTATGACTTCCAGCGTCAATTCGGTTCAATACGCCAAACATATAGGGGGATTCGGGTTAGCCACTCTTTTCTCCAGAATTTTGGGATACTTCCGAGATGCCATGGTGGTGGCTCATTTCGGAGGAGGTAGTCTCTCTGACGCCTTTTATGCCGCCTTTAGAGTGGCCAACTTGGTCAGACGCACCATGGGAGAAGGAGCTCTCTCCGCCTCCTTCGTACCGATTCTGGCAAAAGAAAGACAAAAGGGCAACCAAGAAGCGCAAGATTTCTTCAATGCTCTTTGGTCCGGAATCGTCATTTTATCAGGGAGTGTCGTCCTACTGGGAATCCTCATTGCCAGGCCCCTGGTTTTGCTGCTGACTTATGGTTTTACCTCCGATCCGGTAAAATTTGACCTTACGGTAGAACTCACCCGGATTTTATTTCCCCATCTTCTCTTTGTCACCATGGCAGCTTCGTGCCAAGGCGCCCTCAATGTGGTCCGCCAGTTCTTTCTGCCCGCCCTGGCCCCCGTCACTTTTTCCCTCTCCCTCATCGCTTACCTGCTTCTGCTGAGAGGAGGGATATTCCCTTTTTATTCCCCCCACAGCCAAATCATCGGTTTGGCCGTCAGCGCCGTGGTCGGAGGACTTCTGGAATGGCTGCTGCTTTTGCCGTTCCTATTCAAGGCGGGGTTCAAGCTGGCCCTGCGCAATCCCTGGTCTCATCCCGGAGTCAGACAAGTCCTGTTCCTCATGGGACCTTCCGTCTTAGGTTTGATGACGGACCAATTGGATGTTTTTGTGGAAATGATCTTCGCCAGCTTTCTGGAAGAAGGCTCCTTCACCGCCATCTACAACGCCAACCGTTTAATGCAATTGCCCCTGGGACTTTTTGGAGTAGCTACCGCCAGCGTAGCCCTGCCTCACTTGTCCGAAAAATTGGGGAAAAACGACATGGCCCAGTACCGTGAAACCCTGGGATTGAGCTTGCGCCTCCTGGGCTTTATTCTACTTCCCTCCTCCATCGGTCTCATGATCCTGAGCCTGCCCATCATTCAAACCTTGTTCCAGCACGGTCGGTTTACTCTTCACAACAGCCTTATGACTCATCAGGCCCTCTTCTTTGCTTGTCTGGGATTATTGGCTTACGGTCTGCTCAAAACCATCGTCATTTCTTTTTATTCGCTAAAAGACGCCATCACCCCATTAAAAATAAATACCTTGGAGGTCGCTTTGAATGCCACGTTATGTTATGTCTTCATGGGACCTCTCCGAGTGGGAGGGCTGACATTATCGGCCTCTCTGAGTTCCTGGGTCAGCGTTCTTATTCTCCTAGGCCTGCTTTCCAGAAAAATCGGAGGGATTGGAATGCGCGTCATCCTATTGAGTTGGGCCAAAACAGTTGCTGCCTGCACCGTCATGGCACTGTTTCTTTGGATGGGCCGGGGCCTCCTTGCCCCTCTTTTACCGCCCTTCGCCCTGGTCCTTGTGTTGGTACCCGTAGGACTTTCAAGCTACCTGCTCACAACCCATCTGCTGAAGATGGAGGAGAGGAAAATCATCCTTGGTGTCCTCCGATCTTAAATTACATCTGCCCCATTCCCCGGGAGTCTATCTGATGAGAGATTCTACGGGTCAGATTCTTTACATCGGTAAAGCGAAGGATCTGGCCAAACGCGTATCCCAATACTTCATCAGTCCCCGATCGGAGACCGCCGCGACACCGACGCTTCATGGTCCCCGCAGCTCTGCGGAGGGGGCAGGCAAAATAGGGATTCTTGTTCCCCTTATCCGCAAAATCGACTACATCCCTTGTGAAAACGAGAAAGAAGCCCTTCTCCTGGAACAGAGACTTATCCGAAACCAGCAGCCGTTTTTTAACTGCATGTGGAAAGACGACAAATCCTACCCCTACATCCGTCTTAGCATACAAGAAGATTTCCCTCGTTTGGAAATTACCCGCCAGCACCCTATGCAGAGCTTCGGGTACCGGCGGTCCCCTCAGAAAGGGGACCCCATCCGCCAGCACCCTTCGCATGATAAAGCTCTTTATTTCGGCCCTTATCCCAACATAACCCCCATTCGACAACTCTTACGCTACCTTTGGAAGAAACGGTTTTTCCCTTTACGACCCTGCCGCTGGAATTTTTCCATTAAAAACCCGCTGGACCCCAAAAAGATTCGCTCCTGCCTATACTACCACACCCAGGAATGTCCTGCTCCCTGTGCGGGTAAAATTTCCCCACGGAACTATCGAAAAATTGCTCAAAGGGCCGCTTTATTTTTCCAGGGGCGATATGATACACTCAAAACAGCCTTCGCCAAAGAAATGCGCCAAGCCTCCCACCGATTGGATTACGAACAAGCCGCCCAAGTCAGAGATCGAACCAGAGCCCTAGAATACCTGGGCGAACGGGTGACCCTAGAAGAACTCCAGGGAGAGAGATGGATCAGAAAACTGGAAGGCTCGAGAGCCGTTACTTCGCTCCAAAGTGTCCTGGCGCTTCAAAAACCTCCCTTGCACATCGAGGCCTTTGACATCTCTCACCTCTTTGGCAAAGAACCGGTGGGCTCCATGGTCTGCTTTAAAGGAGGCATTCCCTTCAAGGAACACTACCGTAAATTCAAAATAGAAATGCCCTACAAATGGGGCGGGGATGACTATCAGATGCTGCGGGAAGTCATCTCCCGAAGATACAAAAGGCTTTTGCGGGAAGGGGAGTTCCTGCCCGATCTAGTACTTATCGATGGGGGGAAGGGACAGCTTCACACAGCCGAAGAAGTGTTTCAAGGTTTGAAACTATCCATTCCTCTGGCAGCTCTGGCTAAACGCGAAGAGAAAGTTTTTCTTCCCGCCAACACCCTGCGCAGAGCTTCGAGTACCGGCGGTCCCCTCAGAAAGGGGGCCCCATCCGCCAGCCCCGCTGCCTGCGAGATACCTTCCGATAGTCCAGCCCTGCACCTCTTACAACATATTCGAGATGAGGCCCACCGGTTCGGAGTCACCTACCACCGACTTCGAAGAAAAAAGAAACTATTCTCCTCATGAAGAGCGCTGCGTGGTTTTTGTTCATCCTGATCTGGAACACGTCTCCTGTATTTTCTCAGTACCCTACACAGCCGCCTCAGGTGGTGGAGGCAACTTTAAAAAATGGAATGAAAATCCTGCTTTTGGAACGACATGCCTCTCCCACCATCTCTTTTCACGTGATGTTCAAGGTGGGTTCGGTGGATGAATCTTCCGGCAAAACCGGACTGGCCCACCTATTTGAACACATGATCTTTAAGGGAACCGACATTCTCAATACTAAAAATTTTACCAAGGAGAAACCCATCCTGGATGCCGTGGAAAAAATTGCTCAGGAAATGTTGGTGGAACAGGCAAAAGGGCCCTCGGCCGATCCCGAAAGGCTCAAAACCTTAAAGACTCAGCTGGCAACCAAAGAAAAACAGGCGGATGCCTGGATTGCACATGACGAATACGAGAAGTTTTATGAACAACAGGGAGGATACAATCTCAATGCCTACACCGGAGAGGATAGGACCGCCTACACTGTTTCTCTTCCTTCCAACCGCCTGGAAGTCTGGATGAAACTTGAGGCAAACCGATTTCAAAATCCCGTCCTAAGAGAATTCTACCGCGAAAGAGATGTGGTGATGGAAGAAAGACGCATGCGGGTGGAATCCGATCCGCTAGGCAAGCTCTGGGAAGCCCTCATCACCACCGCATTCCAGCTCCATCCCTATCGCAATGAGGTGATCGGATGGATGGAAGATATTCGAAATTTAAGCCGAACGGACGCTGAGAATTTCTTCACGGGTTTCTATGGTCCCAACAACACGGTGGCGGTTTTAGTGGGGGACCTGAACTCCAAGAAAACGCTTGAGCTTTTTAAAAAATATTTTGAACCTATACCCACCCGACAAACCAGGTACCGCTACACCACCCCGGAGCCCCCGCAATCAGGGGAAAAACGCGTATCGGTAGAATTTGAGGCCCAGCCCCAGGTGATGGTGGCATTCCACAAACCCAATCTACCCCATCCCGATGATACCGTCTTTCAATTCATAGAAGCCTTGCTGGTCAACGGCTATACATCCCGCTGCTATAAGAACCTTGTAGAAGGCAAAAAAATAGCCCAGAGCGTCAATGCCGATCACACGGGGGTAGGAGAGAGATATCCCAACCTGTTTGTCGTTTACGGGACTCCCAGACACCCACACACCGCCTCCGATTGGGAAAAAGGAGTCCTGGAGGAATTGGAACGCCTAAAAAGAGACCCTCCCACGGACTGGGAATTGGGCAAGGTGAGAAATCAGCTGACGGCAGAACTGATATCCTCTCTGGAGTCCAATGACGACATGGCCAAGAAACTTGCCTATTACGAAACCATCGCCGGGAACTGGAGATACCCCTGGGAACTCCAGAAAAGATTTCAAGACATCACGGCCCAAGATATCCAGCGCGTGGCACAGACTTACTTTACCCCGCAAAACAGAACGGTGGCGGTGCTGATTCCAAAATGAGCCATATAAAAATCTTCGTTTGGGGCTTCGTGCTTGGCGCTTTGTTCTTCGCTCCATTTGCCAAAGCCGTTCTTCCCGATCTTCCCCCCATTCCAGAACTCAAATTCAAACCCACCCGACCCGAAAAGATAATTTTAGAAAATGGGATGACGGTCTATCTGCTTGAAAACCACGACCTACCACTGTTTCATCTAACCGCCATGATCCGTACCGGCAGCCTACACGATCCCTCTGACAAAATAGGTCTGACTTCCCTTTTTTCCGCAGTCCAGCGCACCGGAGGGACGAGGAACTATCCTCCTGAAAAACTGGACCAAGAACTGGAATATCGAGCCATTTCCCTGGGTACTTTTATGGAGAGCGAAAAAGGAGGGGTCTCTTTAACAACCATCTCCCAGCATATAGACAAAGCCTTCGAACTATTTTCAGAAGTGCTGCGATTCCCTGTTTTTGACAAAACCAAGCTGGAAATCGAACGGAATAAAGCACTGGAATCCATCCGTCGCAGAAACGATGAACCCAAGGAGATCGCCAGAAGGGAATCCTACCGACTGCTCTACGGTCCTGGCCATCCCTACGGTTGGAGACCTGAAATTTCCACCCTGCGCAACATCTCCAGAAAAGATCTTCTCCAGTTCCATCAATCCTTTTACCATCCCAACAACACAGTTCTAGTCGCCGCAGGAGATATCCGCAAGGAAAAGCTCCTGGCCATGATAGAACACACCCTGGGTGATTGGCCAAAAAAAGAACCGGACATCCCTCCGGTTACACCGATAAAACCCGAATCGAAAAGGACTGTCTATTTATTTCCCAAACAGACAGGCCAAGCTTGGATTCGGCTTATTCAATTCGGCCCCAAAAGACATGACCCCGACAAATACAACTTAGATGTTTTGAATGAAATCCTAGGAGGAGGATTTGCTTCCAGACTCTTCTCCCGTATCAGATCCAGATTAGGGCTGGCTTATGCCATTGGGAGCCGGTTCACAGAGCCCACCGATTTTGGGGGGTTTTTCGTTGCGTGTGGCACCAAAAACGAATCGGCTGCCAAAGCGGTCCAAGAAATTCTCAAAAACCTGGAGGAGTTCCGTCGCCAACCGGTATCTCCTACAGAATTGTCTTACGGACGGGACTCTATCATCAATTCATTTGTTTTCAATTTTACAACTCCTTTTCAGATCGCTCAGCAACAAGCCACGTTGGAATACTATGGCTACCCCTCCGATTACCTGGAGACCTACGTGGATAGAATCAAGGCTGTTGGAAAAGAGGCGGTGCTTCGCTCGGCCCGGAAATGGCTGAAACCGGAATCCATGCTTATCGTGGTGGTGGGGGATCCTAAAAAATTCGACCAACCCCTTACTGTTTTTGGCCCACTTCAGGAAATGCCTCTGGACTGAAACCGGCCGTTTACCGTTTACAGGTTTACGGTTTACCAATGGGAGAATGTTTATAAATGAGAATTCCAAAAAAAGTCCTAAACAAAATGAAGCAGTACCCGGCCTTCTATCAGAGAGTTTGGAGGGTTTGCGCTCAAATACCCAAGGGAGAAACTCGCAGCTACGGCTGGATTGCCCAAAAGCTTGGAAATCCCCATGCAGCCAGAGCGGTGGGCCAGGCCTTGGCTAGAAATCCTTTCGCGCCCACCATCCCCTGCCACCGCGTTCTGCGTTCCGACGGCAGCCTGGGAGGCTACTCGGGACCCGGTGGCCTCTTAAGAAAGAAGAAACTTATTCAGAAAGAGATTAAGAAATTAAGAGATTCCGAGCCTTTATATAGAAACACTTAATCACCTAATTTCCTAATCTCTGAATCTCCTATATCATCCCGCTTTGCTGGCCAACTGGCCCAACTCAAACATGGGCAGGAACATGCAAATGACGATGGTGCCGATCACAATTCCCATCACCACGATTACGATCGGCTCAATCATGGAGGTAAGCCCTTTGACGGCGGTGTCTACTTCCTGGTCATAAAAATCCGCAATTTTGCTCAGCATGGTGTCCAGGGAGCCCGTCTCCTCACCCACCGAAATCATTTGAATGACCATGGGAGGAAATACTTCCGCTTTTTTCAAAGGGTCCGCGATGCGGGCCCCCTCGCGGATAGATTCCCGGGAAGCAAAAATGGCTTTCTCGATGACCGCGTTTCCGGAAGTAGTAGCCACCGTTTCCAGGGCCTGCATGATCGGCACTCCGGACTTGACCAACGTTCCCAGCGTACGGGAAAATTTGGCGATGGCCACCTTCTTAATCAAAATGCCAAAAAGGGGAATCTTCAAGGTAATATCATCTAATTTAAACCGGCCGTTCTGGGTCCTGTAATAACGCTTGACCGCCCATATAACGACAAACGGCGTGGCAATAATATGGGGCACGTGGGATCTCATCCATTCCGAAAGATCGATGAGAAATTGAGTGGGCAAGGGGAGTTCCGCTCCGAAGCTGGAAAATATTTCCTTAAACGTAGGAATCACGAAAACCAGAAGGAATATCGTGACGGCCGCCGCGATAGAGCCCACCACGACAGGGTACATCAGAGCGCTTTTGATCTTGGCGCGCAGGGCTTCCGC
>JACQJN010000060.1 GCA_016205085.1 Elusimicrobiota bacterium
GCTATGAGCGCCGCTATCATTTTGGGACGTCCTTTTGTTTTGACAAGGGTATCCTGGAATGAGAGGAATATTAGGAATTTGAAAAATAGACTTCTGGAGATGGTTCGGGATCCCGGGGAGGAGCGAATTTTGGAGTCTGTGTATGAGAAAATAGATTTAAGTCTCGCTTTTAGTCTAGAGCCTCTTCGGGAATACTTTGAAAATTTGTTTTATCTTTTTCCGGGGCTTACAGACAGAATTCTAGAGGCGGTGCGGGTGGCTAGATTTCACAGGGAACGAAATATTTCCCTTGACGATCTTACTTCGTCTGTGGCGGATTTTGCTCTTAGAACAGATGTGATGGCGTACCGGGCTTTGGATGGGGATGAGGAGGCTTTAAGGAGACTGACGAATATTCTTAAAGAAGCGTCTCTTCAGGTGGCGCACATTATGTCTTCAGCTATTTCTGAACACGTGCCTAAACTCGAGTCCTCTGCGACCGTCAAGAATATATATCAGCGCTATCTTTCCTTAATAAACGCAAAATTATAGACTTTCACTTGGTTGTGGAGCGGTAGCCAAGTGGTCCAAGGCGGCGGTCTGCAAAACCGCTATTCGCCGGTTCGAATCCGGCCCGCTCCTTTTGTTTTTTTACTTTTTTATGGAAGAAGAGCGAAAACTGATGGAAGGCACCAGGTAGTCCACCCGGTCTAAAACCCATTTCCAAATTTTTTCCTGGTTTTCTATGCCGGCCTGAGAGTCTAACTGAGCCTTCCAGCCCACCATCACCTCGTTGTCCACCGTCCATATCCGCACCCTCTTGCGGGGGATGGAGTTTTCCCATTTGCTGGCGGCTTGGGGGCTGGCATAGAGAAGGCGTATGGTGACATTCCGGGAGAGATACTCTAAGGGGGAGAAATCTATCTTTTCGTAGTTTCCCACTTCCGCCTTGCCGCCTTTGCCGGGGATGGCCGGTATTCCATCCGACAACAGGATCACGGTGATGGGGGCCAGGGAAAGTTTCCTTTTTTGAGCGATGTTGGCCACTTGTTTAAAAAAGATGTTGAAGTCGGTGATGTGTTCTCCCTTGGGAAACCATTTTTTAAGGTCCGCCTGGATCTGAGGAATGGATTTTCCCTGAAAATCCTGTATGGGATGGAAGGATTTGGGATCTTCCTCGGTGTCCCCGCCTATGGCCGCCACGTAAAGTTCCCTGAGGGGACTTAAATTGCCCAATTTGTTGAGGTGGCCATAGAGGTAGTGGGATAGAAACTCAATGGAATTTTGATAGTCGGCGCGGTAGAAGGAGCCGCTGACATCGACTCCAACAAAAAGGGCCGTTTTGGGTTTTTGGCCCGGTTCTCCCACGCAACCGAAGAGAAGCAGAGAGGCAAGAATTGTTTTTTTCATGTCACTTCGCCGATCTTAAGAAAGTTAGAGATTGCAGAAGGGCCTTGGTTTCACCCACATCGGCCAGACTCTTAAACGGCAGGCTGAATATGGGATGGGCCACAAAGAGGACGATGCAGAAATTAAGTCCTGCCGCCATCACCTGAAAGGCGGGTAGGATGGCGGCCTCCAGCAAAGCCTGAGCCCTTTCCTGGAACCAATCCTGTTCCTTTTTGAGCTTGGCGATGGCAGTGTCCCATCTTTGCTCCGGGTGCATATGGGTGGCGGCGGCCGGCTCGGCTTCTTCCGAGAGCTTCTTTCTGCCTATGAGGGCCAAAAGGGTGGGGGTGCCGAACCTGGCAAAAAGAAACCAAGTCATGCCTCTAATTCCCAACCAGGCGAAGGAAGCGAACAGGATGATGGGCACAATTCCCATCTGAGCCCCCGTCTGCTGGGCGATCCAGGGGCTTAGGGAATCCACCAATTCACGGTACAGGAACATGACCTCCACAAACATCACAAAGAATTCCACGATGACCATCTGGATGATCTGTTTGATATCCTTTTGGGCGATGGACTCCACCAGGATATGCATGCAGGCGAAGCTGCCTGAGATCAAGCAAAAAAGCATGACGTACAGGACGGGTCTTAAGAAAGAGGAGGCTTCTGCTCCCGTGAGGCCGCTTAAGACATCCGACATAAGAGGGGTCAGGGTATAAGTGAATACAAGCGCTTCTATACCGGACCATAGGAGCGTCATCAGGAATGCGATCCAGGGCACTCCGGGCCGGAAGAAGTTTTCTGCCACGGTCCCCGACATGGTGAAGGGAAGCTTTATTAGTTCCAGAAACACTTCCACCAGGACCACGATGGACAACTTCAAAAGTCCGAAGAATGAGCCGAAGGCCACGAAGACAAACTTTCCCATTCCGGCCCAGAAAAGCCAGATGCTTCTTAGGGCGTCCCACCAGGCCACCACCACGGCTCCTATGAACTGGATGCGGTGGGACCTGAAGGGAAGCGTGTAGACAGCCAGGATGGTGCACCACAGCCCCGCCAGTATGCTAAAAGCCGGCAGAACCATGAAAATACGCTTTAGGAGAACCAATCCTATCAGGTCGGAGTTCCAGGATGTGTAGAGAACATTGTCCTGGACAGGCAGAAGCCAGTTGATGGGGATGCTGGCAAAACGGAAGAAGCCTTTCCACTGCTCCGGCAGAGACTGCTCAATTTCCATAATCATATTCATAAACTCCTAGTGCTGAATTTATCCATAGTATAATATTTTTGGGAATACCACTAGCCTGAATTTCCCAGTTAGGGAATTCACCCGCAGGGCCGGCGCCGCTTGACGGCGACGGGGTTGTCCAGCGCCGCAGGCGTACCCAACATCCTTGAAATTCGTAGGTTGGGTACGTCCCAAAGCTACTGATCCAAGGTTGTTTGGGACGCAAATTCAGTTGCATAAAA
>JACQJN010000063.1 GCA_016205085.1 Elusimicrobiota bacterium
ATCTGCTGCGAATGTCGGGAGGAGATGCCCGCCGTCTGCTGAATGCTGTAGAGTTGGCTGCGACGCAGCGGATCACTCTTGAAATCGCGGAGGAATCCATCCAAAAACGTTCCATCCGATATGACAAATCCTCCGATGAGCACTATGACCACATCTCCGCCTTCATTAAATCCATGCGGGGATCCGATCCGGACGCAGCCGTTTACTGGATGGCCAAGATGCTCTCGGCGGGAGAAGATCCGCGATTCATCGCTCGAAGAATCCTGATTTGCGCAGCGGAAGACGTAGGCAACGCGGATCCCCAGGCGCTTATTCTGGCCGCTTCCACTCTACAGGCCGTGGAATTCGTAGGCATGCCTGAAGCCAGAATTCCCCTGGCGCAGGCCGCCCTTTACGTGGCCTGCGCTCCGAAATCAAATGCCTGTTACACGGCCATTCATGCCGCCACCAAAGAGGTGGAGCAAGGCCCAAAACGAGAGGTGCCGAATCATCTGAAAAATTCCAACCAGGGATACTTGTATCCACACGATTATCCCAATCATCACGTAAAACAGGAATATCTCCCCTATCCCAAAATTTTTTATCAACCCTCTGACCAGGGAAAAGAAAGGGGAAAAGGATAAAATCATGAAGAACGAGAAAACCAGACTTGATCTATTGGTAACGGAAAGGGGTCTTCTGCCCACCCGAGCCAAAGCTCAGGCCGCCATCATGGCGGGTCAAATTTTCATCAATGGGAAACCGGCCACCAAGGCGGGGATCGAACTGCCCATGGATGCCGCCATCGAGTTGAAGGCCCCGGACTGCCCCTTCGTCTCCAGGGGTGGCTTAAAATTACAAGCTGCTCTGAAGGAATTCAAAATATCCGTCAAGGACAGGATGTGTTTGGATGTGGGAGCCTCTACGGGCGGTTTTACGGACTGCCTGCTCAAGGCGGGCGCCGCCCGAATCTACGCCGTGGATGTAGGACATGGACAATTGGATTCTAAACTCCGCAATCACCCGCAAGTTGTTTGCTTGGAAAAGATAAACGCCCGATACCTAAAAACGGAGCTTTTCAATCCCCCCCCCAGCTTCGCCACGATTGACACCTCCTTTATTTCCCTAAAGAAAGTGCTTCTCCCTATTGCCTCCTGCCTGATTTATCCCTTTGAGATCGTGGCCCTCATCAAACCCCAGTTTGAATTAGAGCCCAAGAAAGCTCCCAAGGGAGTGGTAAGAAAAGAGGAGGACCGCCGTGAAGCCATCCGCAGCTTAAGAGAATTTCTAGCCACCCTTCCCATGAAAGAAGCTGGTCTCATCCCTTCCCCCATCCTGGGCTCGAAAGGCAACCGAGAATACCTTTGGTACCTCAAAGAAGGAAGATAGTTTTCGTCATCACTTCCACAACCATTGGGGGAGCCGAGAAAACCTTATACATCCTGGCAACCCATCTTAAATCCTCTGAATTTGAAGTGGCAACCGTGATCAGTTTAAAACCCTTAGGGCCCTATGCCGCCAAACTTCAGGAATCCGGAATAGCCGTAGAAACCTTGAACATGAGCCGGATTCCTTCACCGAAAGATCTCTTGAAACTGGCCCAGCTAAGAAAAAAGATTTCCAGACTTCAACCCAATATTGTCCACGCCTTCATGTATCGAGCGATCCAATTTTGCCGAACGGCAAAAATCGGTAATAAATTTAAACTCCTCTCCTCGCCCCGCATAAACTACAGAACCCGCTCACTTCCCCTGCTTTGGCTGGACCGCTGTTTAAAGGAACAGGATGACCTCACTATCACGGAATCCAACTCCAGCCGGGATTTTTTTGTAAAAAATCTGGGTTATGATCCCCGAAAGGTCTCTGTCATTTACAATGGACTGGCCGTCTCCCACTGGAATTTCTCTCCATCAGAACGGACGGAATACCGCAAAAGGCTGGGCCTTGAATCAAACCAGATTCTTATCGGCTGTGTCGGCAGACTGGACGCTCAAAAGGGACAGGAAACTCTTCTTAAAGCCCTCATCCCATTAAAGGATCGCTACCCATTGAAAGCTATCCTGATGGGAGACGGACCCATGAAAGAAGGTTTAAGGTTAAAGGTAAAAGGTCTAAATTTGGAAAATGTGGTTTATTTTACGGGAGAACAACAAAATATCCAGCCGTGGCTCTCGGGAATGGATATATTTGTGCTGCCTTCCCTATGGGAAGGGACTCCCAACGCTCTTCTGGAGGCGATGGCCCTGGGCCTTCCCTGCGTGGCTTCTTCTGTGGATGGGGTCACAGAAGTGTTGGAAGACGGGAAATCGGGTTTGCTGGTTCCTCCGGGAGACTCCGCAAAACTTTCGGAAGCTTTGGAGCGCTTGATTCAGGATTCCGCCCTAAGACAACGCTTGGGGGCAGCCGCCAAACAAAGAATTTCCGAGAAGTTCACCCTCCAAACCATGCTGGACGCCTACCTCCACGCCTACCGGTCCTTAATCGCTTAGACTTCTAAAGTCTCTAGGCTTTTGTCTACACTCCCGCGTCCTCGCGGCCCGCTCGCTCGGGTCGCCGACCGAGGGTCCCTCGGTGTTCTGATCCCAAGTGACCAAGAATGTCCAGTCTCAGCCCCCGATACCCTCTGCGACCACGTAACGCTCGCTACAGGCCTTCGGCCAGTACCGCTGTGGGCGAGGTCGCTTTAGCCAAAACCTAGAAACTTTAGCAGATCTACGGTAAAAGGCTCGGGGGCCAAGGGTAAACCTCGTCCAGGCCTAAAACCTACTTCATTATCTGGATTTTTCCGATGGAGGGCTGGGGAAGAAGGGATTTAGAGAGGGAGCTGACCCCCTCGCTTATATACATCGCCACTACCAACACCACGCTGGCCAAAAGGATTCCCACCGCCACATTGCCTTTATAAAGCTCAACCCCCTCTTTCATTTTTGTGGTCATCTTTCCGAATAGGCGCAGGGAGAAGGAAATGGTCAGTATCGCCACGACAAAAACCATCAATACATGCGCCAAAGCCAAAAGGATAAACTGCCAACTCTCAAGGCTCTGCTGAATAGGAACAGTCAGATAAAGCCGGAACAAGCTAACCACCGGATAAAGCCCTTTCTGAATAATGAGGGAGGAAGCCAGCAGAATACCCCCCACCAAAACCGCCACCGCCACGTTCCCCTTTTTAATCTCCTCCTCTCCGTCAAAATCCGTGTTGGTGATGATAAAAGCTCGGTAGGTCACGTATACCACCG
>JACQJN010000064.1 GCA_016205085.1 Elusimicrobiota bacterium
GACCGGGCCCTGCAGCCCTCCCGGCTGAGCGCCAGCGTTAGATTTATAGAGTGATGAGATGGATTAACCGACCGGTGGTAGTGGTTCGACCACGCCAGCTGTATCTGGACTGGGTTGCGAGTTTAGACGACGAGGCGCCGGAGCACTCCGAGGACCTCAAGAATGGAAGAGATAGAAAAAATTATTCGTGACTATGGAAGAACGCTCGAACTGCTGAATCACCCCAAAACTTCCTCCGGGAATATGTTCATGCCCATTTCTGCATTGCCATATCCAAAAATGCTTATAAGGAAAGTTCTTCAGACGATGATAGCTTCACCTTCGGTTGATGAAGAGTGGAAAGAAAAATTGAAAGTGGGTCTTGTGCTCTTGGAAGATTTTGTTGACGATGACTTGATTCCGGATGACCCGATAGAAGCGGGTGCGAACTATCAAGGGATTAAGAAACAGCACCTTGATCGACACCCGGAGGAATCAGAATAGCCCTGCGCATGGGGTGCCTCTATGCTTCGGCTGGAAAGGGTGACATGATTGGAACACAAAATTTGTCGAAAATAGATTTGTGCCAGATTTGTGCCTTGTTTTACGACAAACAACAGCAAAGACTAGCAACAACTAGCAACGAGTGGCAACGGTAATTTGTCGTCGGAGAAGGGATAAAAAACCGGTCTGTCGACGGGTGGGAGCGAAACCCTCGGGTCGCACTCTCAAGGCAAAGATCACGGGTTCGAATCCCGTACAGGCCACACTTTTGCAAGTATGCAAAAGTACAGTTGGTTTCGTAAGGTATCCTATATCCAACGCCAATGTCACTTTCAATGGTTTCAATAAGTAAAAATGCAGATTGATAAGGTTTTTGTTCTTATGGGTGCGCTCCTTGGCTTCATCGGAGTGGCGCTCGGCGCGTTTGGGGCGCATTTTTTGAAAGACCGTTTGTCATCTGACATGCTGGCGGTGTTCGATGTGGGGACTAAATACCAATTGGTACACGCCCTGGCTCTATTGGCTACGGCCTGGGCCGCTACCCAGTATCCCCATCAGTTTGTTCGGTTATCTGGCTGGTTATTTTTGGCCGGAACCGTGATTTTTTCCGGGAGCTTGTACGTTCTGGCAGGGACTGGCGTCAGGATATGGGGCGCGATTACGCCGATTGGCGGTCTGCTGCTTCTGGCAGGATGGCTCAGTTTGGCTATAGGTGTCCTCAAAGTATAATTCGATTCCGCTTGTCTTGCAGGAAGGCTTGGTCCTGAAACAGTGAAGCCAAATTATTTGAGAAAGGGAGGGCTCCCATGATGACGGAGTTTTGGTGGAGGATCTTCCTGCTCGCCCTGGCCACGACCGGGCTCGCTAAGCTCGCCGGCGCAAGGCTCAGCTTTGTCCTTCTTTGGCTTCTAAGCGTGATGGGCTGGTTCATCGGCTTCCTGCTGCTCGTAATAATCAGCGATCATTGGCGGAAAAAATAGCGGCCGCCGATGAATCTGACGGAACGTTTTGATGTCTCCCCGGCCAAGGTCCAAGCTCTGCGGGAGCGCATCGAAAGGTTGAAAATAAACCCTGCCCTTATCCAAGAAAAATTCGTCAGAGGAGGCGGTCCCGGCGGCCAGAAGATCAACAAGACGGCTAACCGCGTGCAACTCTACTACCCGCCTTTGGATATGATGGTTCGTGCCCAGAAGGATAGGAGACGGACGGTGAACCGATTTCTGGCATTAAGGGAACTTGTGGACCGTATCGAGATGAGGATTTCTCCTGAGACCTCGGAGCGGCTTAAAGAGGTGGAGCGGCTCCGACGCCGAAAGGACCGCCATAGCAGGAAGGCTCGATTGAAATACCAGACCTAAAACTTTTCCAGCCTGGCCATGCAGATTTGGCCGTTCGCCACCAGGTTCAATTCCCTGTCCGAGGCTTCCCCGGTCACATGCGTGCTCTCATCTAGGCAAGATTCCCAGGCCACATAGCCTCCATCCGCAAAAGAGCATATCTCTATTCTCTCCTGGTTGGGAACTTCCTGCTCCTGCAGGTCGCGGCGCAGTTTTTTGGCCTCTTGGGGACGGGCTTTCAGAAGGAATATCCGCGCCTCCCGGTACCGCTTGGCGATCTTGGATATCTTGTGCAGGGCTGTCCTTCCCACTTCAGCCCAGAGGGCTATGTTCCCCGCGAAGTCCACTCCCAAAATATCGGGGCGGAACTCCTGGCCCAGGAGAGCGGGATTGTTCATGCCGGGATCTGGGACGGGGCGATGATCCCAAAGCAAGATATAGGCCGCCAGTTTAAGGGTCAGATGCTCCCAGGTTTCATTTTCTTTGGCCACCAGGAGAACCTTCCTGTCCTCCCCGTTTACATGCATCTCCGCCCGGATTTTCACGAACCTATCCTGCGGACTTTGTAGCCTTTGGCTTTGAGTTCCGCTTCCACGAATTCGCGATGGTCCCCCTGCAATTCCAGTTGGCCGAGTTTGACGCAGCCTCCTACCCCCAGTCTTTTCTTAAACTCCCGCAGTAGATCCTCTTTTCCTTGCGGATGCATCTGGAGTCGGTCTATGATGGTCATCCCGCTGCCTTTGTGGCCTTTTTGGAAGGAAATTCTTACTGGCTCTATTTGTTTGGGCTTCCAATTGGGGTCGGTGGAGTAGACGACGGGGTCTGTCACTTACGGTCCCCTGCGCTTAAAACTTTACAAGAAGAGAATATCGGAATGTGCTTCCCAGGTCTCCGAAAGGCACCCATGCAAAATCGAAGCCTACCTGCTGGTATGTGATTCCTGCTCCTATGGAGAGGCCGGTCAACCCGCCGGGATCGCTGTTTTTAGTGTTATAACCCGCTCTAAAAGCTGCCGATAGGTCTTTGAAAAATGGATGGACATACTCTCCGCCGACTCCAACGCTGATGCGGTTGTCCCTGGGGAGATTGAGTTCGGTTCCCAGCAGGAATCCGCCTTCAAATTTTTGGCTCAACCCCACATAGAAGAGAAGAGGCAAAGGGTTGGCTTCTGTGCGGAATTTAGGCTTAGTTCCCAGATGTCTTACCCCCAGCGCGGCGGAAGTTTTCTCCCAGCGGTAGAGGCCACCCGCATCGGCTCCTATGGCCGAGGCGCGGACGCTGTCTAGGTTTTGGTCTATGTACTTTAGGTTCGCCCCCAAGGATAACCGATCCGTAATTTTAAGTCCATAGGAAATGGCATAGGCCAGATCGCTGGCTTCGAATGTTTCTGAGGGGGTGTCCGATTCCGTGGTGCCGCGGCGTTCAATATCCGAGATGGACAGATTATAAATGGACGCAGCAAAAACGCCCCTTTTGCCTTGCCGGATGGGAAGGGCAAAAGAGGCGTACTCGTGGTTGATGTCCTGAAAATATTGGTTGTGCATGCCGCCTATCTGGGGACGCGTAAAGAACGCCAGTCCCGCGGGGTTGTAGTAGGTGGCGTGGATGTCGTCTGCCACGGCCGAAAAGGCTTCTCCCATGGCCACCGGTCGGGCTCCCACTCCCAGTTTCAAGAACTGCGCTCCGGAAGTTCCTATATCCTTACGCGACCCCAAACCATAGGAAAGCGGCGGATAGCCGGTAGTCAGCAGAGAGGCAAGAAGACTTACAAAAAAGAATCGGTTCATCTAATTAGCGCCATCTTAAACGATTTTTTGCTGGAGCCCACCTTCACCAAGCCTATGTATACCCCGCTGGCCGCATCCTTGCCGGAATTGTTTCTTCCATCCCATTCCGCGTAGTAGTATGCGCCGCCGGTCAAACGCCCCATGTCGAGAGTTCTCACCTTCTCTCCTGCCACATTGTAGATGTCCACGGTCACGTCTTCGGAAGTCACCGAGGAGGGGAGTCCCACGTGAATCATGGTGCCGCGCACGCTCTGGCTTGGACCTGCCGCATTATGGATCAAGGTCAAAGTCTTGGTGTTGAGGTCAAAGGGATTGGGAAAGCTAAAAACTTCCAGTTCTGTCTTGTTAAAACTGTCTCCCGTAATCACGGAAACATTGGCTCCCAGGGCTATGAAGACTGAAAAATGGTTGACACAGATTGTAATGGTCTGGTTGGCGTAATCTATTTCAGGGGTGGTGCCGCACAGATTCTGCTGCAGGACATAGGAGTTGGAGGCTTGGTTGTACCAGTAGATATTCAAGGTTGTGGGGTCTGTCGTAGTCGCGGTGGAATAATGGATGGTCAATTTGGCGGTTTTGCTCAGAGATGTTCTCAACCCCAGGGGCAATAAGACGTCATAAAATGCGCTGAATGGTTGAACCGTGGGAGGCAAAGCTGCCATGGCTCGGTACAGGCCGGAAGGATAGGCTTGGGGGGCGTAGGCAAATAATCGGGGTCCGCCGGCCAGGGCCTGAGTTCCGGATTGCGTGTTGGAGTCGGCTTTTTGCATGCCCACGGCCACGGAAGAGGAGGCGCTTACTTGGAGAGCTCCGGCTGGAATTTCTATCCGGCTCGTGTCTCCTTCCAAAGAAACAGAGCCTCCCAAGAGTCCGTTGATCGTAGATTGGTTGAAGGCGTCGACTCCCGCGAAAAATGTGAATGTCGAGGAGATGACGAACTCCGGATTATCGATATCTGAGGAGTCAGGGTCCACCACGCTGGAATAGGCGGGGCCAAAACGCACCTTAAAAGAGGTGTCCGCGGCGACCGGCGCGTAAACAACCGTCAGCCTCTTGCGGTCAGGACTCAATGTGTGCCCCGCCAAGGTTCCGCCTCCTTGGACCAGGCTGGCCATGGCGCCTGTGTTCTTGTCGGCATCGGTTTTGTTCCTTAAAGGTTGGGTGCACTCAAAATGGATCTCAAAGTTGCCGCCGCTCTTTCTTATTTTGGAAAAGACGGTCGGGGTGTTCGGCTTAAACACAAGGTCGAGCGTTCGGGATTCCGTGGTGGTGCTGAACACCACATTGCTGGCCTCGGTTGGAACGGTGAGTTGATCTCCATCCCCTATCAGAACCACCTGGTAGCCGAGTCCGGCCTTGAATCCGCTCAAAGAATATCCCGTGATCTGCTTGGAATTGGGGTCTTTAGTCAAAAAACCAACCAATATCTCCGTGAAATCGGGTGTGGTGGCTGCGACCGTCTGGATATCGCTTTCATTGGGATAATCGCCGTTGGATAATGTGATTCCGCCCGCGAGGCTGGCCCCCCGGGCCAATGTCATGGAACTTACGTTGACTTCCGTATTTTGCTGGGCAATCTTGGAGATCGTCTGCGCGGAGCCAAATCCCTTCGCTAAGGCGGTTATTCTATAGCTTCCCGTGGAAAGATTCAGGATGCGGAAATTGCCGGAAGCGTCCGTTTTAAACTCGATGTCCCCGATGGGATTCTTTTTGGGAATTTCTCCCACCCTTTGCACCAAAACTATGGCTCCCGGCACCTGTTCTCCGGGCCGTTCCTCCGCTTCCCGCCCGAATGGGAGCGAAGGAATGCTTCCATCGGGAGTGACAACGCGTCCGGCCAAGGAGCTGTTGGCGGCAAGCAATGTGAAATTCAAAGAAGCGGTGGCGACAAGATCCACCGCATCCTTTCTGCTTTGAGCGTAGGGAACCAGTTTCTCGTTTCTGAACGCGTCTTCGGAATCAAAGCGCGGCGCCGCTACCACATCATAGTATCTCAAGTCGCTGGAGAGGCCGTTTAAGGTAAACTGGCCGTTTTCATTGCTGAATGCGGTGAGAGTCTGGTTGAAATCGAAGCCCAGCGTCGTGGGATAGGCCGTGACTGGAATATTGGAAAGGGCGTTGCCTAAGACGTCTTTGACGGTTCCACTCAGACTCACCCCAGGCTTGAGATTCACGGTGCCTATGTCTACGGTCTGCCCTGCGGCAATTGAAATTTGAGACTGGGTGACGGGAACCAGGTTTAAGCTTCCCTTGCCTGCCGCTCTGAAGTCAAAATTATTTCCTCCAAATACCGCATCGTAATCGGCTGGCGCAAGTCCGGAAATTGTCACTCGGTCGCTTTGGTCAAAAGCTATTTGACAAGGGCCGGCGGCGGAGCAGTCCTGGGTGGCTTCTCCAAACGCCCCAGGCCTCCAGGGATTGGCATGGGCAAATATCCTGTAACCTGCCGGAAGAAGATTCCGATTCCGGTTTCCTACCACCACATAGGTCCTTGTTCCATCGGAGGCGACTTGTTCTACCGCTATCCGGGCCGTGGTTGTGGAGTTTAGTCCGTAAAAGGCTCCGGAAGAAAAGAACGTATCCTGTGCCGCATAAGATAC
>JACQJN010000098.1 GCA_016205085.1 Elusimicrobiota bacterium
AAAAAATTAAGGAAAGGATTTTGGAATACATCGCCGTTTGCAAACTGACTAAAAAACTCAAAGGACCGCTGCTTTGCTTCGTGGGACCTCCCGGAGTGGGGAAAACCTCCATGGGCCGCTCCATCGCCAAAGCCATCGGGAGAAAGTTTGTCAGGATGTCCCTGGGAGGAGTGCGGGATGAAGCCGAGATACGGGGCCATCGCCGCACCTACATCGGCTCCCTGCCGGGACGGATCATGCAATCCATGAGAAAGGCTCAAAGCAGAAATCCCGTCTTTCTCCTGGATGAAATCGACAAAATGGGCATGGATTGGCGGGGAGATCCCGCGGCCGCCCTGCTGGAAGTATTGGACCCCGAACAAAATCATAGCTTCCTGGATCATTATTTGGATCTGGAGTTTGATCTCTCTCAGGTTCTTTTCATCACCACCGCCAACACATTGGACGGCATCCCCTTGAGCCTCCAGGACCGTCTGGAAACCTTGCGTTTCTCCGGCTATACCCACACAGAAAAGATCGCCATCGCGGAAGGCTACCTGATTCCTAAACAACTGAAGGAACACGGACTCTCTCCGGATAAGGTCCGCATCCAAAAAGAAGCTTTAGACCGGATTATCCATGAATACACGCGCGAATCCGGCGTCCGAAACCTGGAGAGAGAGATAGCCAATCTATGCCGCAAGTCCGCCAAATATATTCTACAGGAAAAAGTTAATATTGTTGAAATTAACGATAAAAATATTAATAAATTTTTAGGCATATCAAAATATCACAGAACACCTGTTTCCCCCAACGCAGTGGGAGTCTCCACGGGACTAGCCTGGACAGAGCACGGGGGAGAAACCCTGGCCATCGAGGTCACCTCTCATCCCGGCAAAGGAACACTGACCCTGACCGGCAAACTGGGATCTGTCATGCAGGAATCGGCCCAGGCAGCCCTCTCCCACATTAAGTCCATTGCCGCCTCCCTGGGAATATCAGCTTCCCTTTTCAAAACCCGGGACTTTCATGTCCACGTTCCGGAAGGGGCCATTCCCAAAGACGGCCCATCCGCGGGCATCGCCATTGCCACAGCGTTGGCCAGCCAAGTTTCAGGAAGGCCGGTTGTCGCCGATCTGGCCATGACGGGTGAAATCACCCTGAGGGGCAGAGTTCTTCCCATCGGAGGCTTGAAGGAAAAAGTGATGGCTGCCCACCGGGAAAAGATCAAAATAGTGCTTTTTCCGGAAGACAATCGCAAAGACTTGGAAGAAATTCCCAAAGACATTCAAGAAAGCGTGAAACTGATTCCAGTAAAACACATCAGCGAAGTTCTTCAAATGGCCTTATCCCCACTACCCAAAAAATCCAGCTCAAAACGACCGTCAATCGTAAATCGAAAATTGAAAATGGAACCTCAACCCCAGCCCGGGTACCCACCTCCACCCACTACTCCCGGAGCCGCCTGATGCCCTCACCCTTTATCCTGTTGACTCCCGGCCCCACTCCCATTCCGCCCTCTGTCCTGGCAAAATTGGCCGAACCTATTTTGCATCATAGAACGGTGGAATTTGGTGACATTTTTATCCAGGTTTTAGAAAATCTTCAATACGTTTTTCGAACAAAAAACCCCATTCTTCTCCAAACCACATCCGGGACCGGCGGCATGGAATCCGCCGTCGCCAACCTCCTATCCCCAGGAGACAAAACAGTGGTGGCGGCTGCCGGAGCCTTCGGCAACCGATGGACAAAAATATTAAAAAGCTACGGTTTAAATCCCATTCTCCTTGAAGAAGACTGGGGACGAGCCATTGATCCGGAAAAATTTAAACAAATTCTAAAAACGGAAGGAAACAATTTGAAAGCCGTCTTTCTGACTCATACCGAAACCTCCACCGGGGTCGTTCACCCCATACAGCTTTTGAGCCGCTTGACACACGAACACAGCGACGCCCTGGTGGTCGTAGATTCCATCTCCGGCTTAGGGGGCCAAGAGCTTGAAACCGACGCATGGGATCTGGATGTGGTGGTTAGCGCCTCTCAAAAGGGCCTCATGAATGCTCCCGGCCTAGCCTTTGTCAGTCTATCGGAAAAAGCTCAAAAGGCCATGGAAGCCAGTAAAAATCCGCGCTTCTACTGGGATTGGAGAGCCATGAAAAAATCCATTGCCCAGAAAGAAACCCCCTATACTCCCTCCGTCTCTCTGGTGGTAGCGCAATCAGAAGCCCTGCGTCTGATCAAACAGGAAGGCATTCAGAATATATGGAAGAAAACATCGAATCTGGCAGGCTGGACCCGTGAGGAACTAAAAAAACTAGGATTTCCTAATTTTCCCCAAACTCCCTGCGACGTGCTCTCGGCAGGCTTCGTCCCTGAGGGAGCAGACGGCACGGAACTTGTTCGCCGCCTCTTAAAGGAATTTCGCGTCTCCATCGCGGATGGACAGGATAAGCTCAAAGGCCGCATCATCCGCGTCGCCCACATGGGGTACATCCGACAAGAGGACATCCAAAAAGGACTTACAGCACTCAGCTCTTGTTTGCATGCTGCAAGAACCTAAGGCTCTGTCACTTTTGATTCTTACGTTCGTGGGATTTTCGCTATTCACTCCGCAAAAACTAACCGCTCAAGACCCTTTTAAAGCTCCCATGGAAGCCAGCCGGTTCCGAGAAATCTTCGGGCGCTACTTAGCCCGATGGGCTTCCCTGAACCCGGAAGAGGCTACGCGTTTGGGCATCCATCAAGGCGATTCCAAACTTACCTCTCGAGACGACGCCGCCTATAAGGCAGGACAGGATCTGGTGGCAAATACCTTGGCTCAACTACATGAAATCAAAAGCAATGTGCTGAACCCCGAAGACCGCATAGATTATGATCTCTTTGAGAAAAAACTTCTGCTGGATCAGTTCGAATATGAGCACTGGGATTTCCGGAAAACAAAGCCCCAAATGTATCTTCCCTTGAGCAGCCTGTTTGAACTCTTTCAAAAAGATTACACCAATTATCAAGAACGGGCTCAAAATGCGCTTTCCCGCTTAGAACAAATCCCAGACATCCTGGCCCAAGGGATGCGGCACCTGGACCGCCCGCCTAAAATCTGGACGGAACAGGCCATCGAGGACTGCTCCGGGGCATTGACGTTTCTGGAAACCGATCTCCCCGCTCTGTTCCAACCCTGGCTCAAATTAGACCCTACCCAGGAGAGCAGAGTCAAAACAGCCATATTAAAAAACGGCGATGCCGTTCGGAAATACAAGTCCTTCCTCGAAAAACAGATATTGCCCCGCTCGGATGGAGATTTCGCCATCGGGAAAAGAGCTTATGATTTTTTTCTTGTCCATAGACATTATTTGGACTTAAATCCCGGCAGCCTATCCCGTCTTGGGAAAAAGGCGTTCCGACAAACTCTCAAAGAGCTGCGGAAAACGGCCAGAAAAATTGATCCCGAATCCCAAACGGAAGACAACCATCTCTGGATCGAGATTTTAGACCGCGCCCAAAAGGAGCATCCACAGCCGGACGAAGTTTTGTCCCTCTACAAGAAGGAGATTGAAAGGGCCTATCAACATTTTAAAAAAATCGATATCGTCCCCATCCCTCCGGAGAAAATCCGCATCATCGAAACCCCCCCATTTTTAAGATCCGTCATTCCTTTCGCTATGTACAGCCCCCCCTATCCTCTGGATGATTCCACGGTAGGAGAATTTTATATTACTCCTTTGAAGGAACCCCTCTCCACCAGTATCCATGAGATTCAAAACACCGTCATCCATGAAGCGATACCGGGGCACCACCTTCAACTCTCGCTGGCCAAGAAAGTATCCTCTCTTATACGCAGAACGACCGCCTCCCCCCTTCTTTCGGAAGGCTGGGCCCTTTACTGCGAAGAGTTGGCTTACGAAACGGGGTTCTACACATCCGACCTGACCCGCCTGCTTCAACTAAAAATGAAATTGCTCAGAGCCGCGCGGGTCATCCTGGACGTGGAACTTCAATGCGGAGGAATGTCTTTCGAAGAGGCGGTCCAATTCCTGGAGGAGAAGGTCCATCTTCCTAAGTCGCAGGCCCGCGCGGAAGTGCTGCGCTATACCCAAAACCCGACACAGCCGATGAGCTACCTGGTTGGGATGGAACAGATCAAACGGCTCAGGAAAAAGTTTCCCGATCTTAAAAAATTCCACAATCGCCTGTTTAAATATGGGAACCTTCCCCTTTCCCTTATAGAGGAAGAAATGGAAAAAACACCATGATCTACATTTTAGTCACGGACCCCATTTCCACGGAAGGTTTGACTCTTTTAAAGAACGACCCGCAATTTCAAATTCAAATGGAGTCCCAGTCTTCTTCCAAAAACTGGGACGGCTCCCTGGAAAAGGTTCACTGCTGGCTGGTTCGCTCTGAAACGAAGATCACGGAACCCCTTCTCTCCAAAGCCCGCAACCTTAAACTGATAGGCCGGGCGGGTGTCGGCGTGGATAATATCGA
>JACQJN010000099.1 GCA_016205085.1 Elusimicrobiota bacterium
ACTACTATCTACTAACTACTGTCGTTCAGGGACAGGATGCTGGTCTGCCGGGTGAATACTTAAACTTTGCCGGATACAGGGCGGTCGGCATGGGAAGAGCCTATGTAGGATTGGCGGAGGGAACGGATGCCGTTCCTTGGAATGCGGCTGGTTTGGGTCTTTTGCGGCCGAATACATTGAGTTTGCTTCACACACGCACGGTAGAAAACTTTAATCTGGAATATATCAGTTATGCCCAGCCTCTTTATCGTTGGGGGGGACTGGGGTTGAGCTTTGTTCGTTTGGATTCCGGGGCTCTTGCACAAACTGATGAATTAAACCGAGAGACGGGTAGTTTTAGAGACGTTCAGGAAACTTTTATGGTGGGATATGGTTTTACTCCATTTACTGAAACTTCTTCCAAGGGTTTTATCCAGAGAATCTCTCTGGGAACCACATTCAAATACTCCCAGCAAAAACTGGCTCAAGCCTCCGCCAAAGGGATGGGAATGGATATGGGAACACTGCTGAACTTAAGATACGGTTTGAGCCTCGGTTTACGAATTCAAAATGCTTTACCCACCAAGCTTAAGTTCGAGACAGGCACCGATGAGTTTCCCAGGGTCATTTCGACTGGATTTGCCTCTCGGTTATTCCGACAAAACTTGGTTTTGACCGCGGATGTGGACAAGGCCATCGGGGTGACCCAAAAAATCAAATGGAGAATGGGGGCAGAGGCGACTTTATGGCAAATTGCCAAACTGCGGGGAGGGTTCGATTTTAATCGGAAGGAATTTACATTCGGCCTAGGGTATATTTGGGGGCGTTACGGTCTAGACTATGCTTCCAGCGGAAGTGAGATAGGTCTTTCGCATCGTTTTGGCATCTCATACTCTTTTGGAGGCTATCCTGTGGCCGTGGAAGCTTATCCCCAGGCTTTTTCTCCTGTGGGCATGAAGAAAACAACGACATTGAGTGTTCAGATCAATCATTCTCAAAGGATTTTCTCATGGGCTTTGGATATCCGGAATCAGAATCGAGATCTAATCCGATCCATCCGCGGCAGCGGACAACCTCCCTCGGAGCTGGTTTGGGATGGCACGACCGAAAAAGGAACGATGGTCCCCGCCGGCAACTATACCTACACTTTGACCGTTACGGATGCGGAAGGCCGTCAGGAAACCACTCCTCCCCAGGTAGTCCGGGTGAATTACGGAACTCCCTTAGATACCCTCGAGCTTCAAAGCAGATAATTTTGTTCAAATCCATTCTACTCGGTTTCTTCCCTTGTTTTTGGCTTGGTAAAGAGCCTTGTCCGTTTTTTCAATAAGGTCTTTAGCCACTTTGGCATCTGCCGGAAAACAGGCTCCACCCACCGAAATGGTGATTTTTCCTCCTGGCTGAGTTTCCTGTCCCGGAAATTGGGAGCCATCCACCGCTTCGCGGACCCTTTCGGCCACTCTTTGGGCCTGGGCTTTGTCTGTATCGGGAAGGAATGCCACAAACTCCTCGCCTCCATAGCGGGCCAGAACATCGGTGGGTCTTAGCGTTTCTTTCAGGGCTTGAGAAGCTGTTTTTAAAACGACGTTTCCCATCTCGTGGCCGTGGGTGTCGTTATATTTTTTAAAGTGATCTATGTCCATCAATAGAACGGAAAGGGGCCTGTTATAACGGCGGGCTCTTTCCGTCTCGGCTTTGAGTTCTTCCTGAAAATAGCGAAAATTGTATAGACCTGTCAGAGCATCCGTAATCGTTTCCCGCAAAAGCTGTTCCTGTTTTTCTTTCAGATTTCGAGTCATGGCGTTGAAGGCCTGTGTGATTCGGCCTATCTCATCCGCGGATCGCGGCGTGATCTCAAAGTTGAGGTCTCCTCCCATGATCCTCTGAATACCCGCGAGAAGTTCTCTTAATGGAGTCAGAACAGATAGAGAAAGAAGAAGCCCAATCAATGTCGTTCCCAGGAACGTAAAGAGTCCTCCCCAGGTGACGCCCTTTTGGGTTTGATCCAAAGTGGAGTGGGTTTGTTTCTGGACATCCTCCAGGCGTACTCGGTTTAAATCCACAAGCTTGTCGCATAGGGAGTAAAGCCGGGTCAGTTTCGCCTTTCCTTCGGCTGAGATGAGCCCAACGGCCTTCTGTTGCAGCGGGATCTGTTTGGCCCATGTGATGACCTTGATGATGGAGTCTTTTTCCCCGGGCATGGTGGGACGCGGAGCCGTGGCCATCAGCTTCTGGACATCCTCAAAATAACTGCTGCTTTCTATTTCCAATTCCGCCAGGAGCTCTTTGACGACTGGGCTCTCAGAGACGTTTTTAAGGTCGGTGATATTTTTCTTGACCCGATTGCGGGCCCGTGCGCTTTCCTCTAAAAGGGTATCGTCTCCTGTCGAGAGAAATCGGAACACGGAGTCGTCATATAAAACGAATGCGTTTTTAATTTCGGAGGCCAGGTGCATGGCGGAGAGATTTTGGGAGAGGGCTTCGCGCAGGAGAATGCTGGTGGCTTTTTGCCCCTTGAGCGTGAAAACAGCATAGAGGAGAACGAATGAGGTGACCAAAATGGCCGCCAGGAGAAAACGGGTTTTTAATGACAGGGTCATATAAAGTTGCGAGTTGCGAGTTGCGAGTTTTAGAGTTCATACTCTAAGTTAATTTTTGAACTCCTAACTCTGAACTCTCAACTCTGAACCAGTTTATCTGATTATATAT
>JACQJN010000084.1 GCA_016205085.1 Elusimicrobiota bacterium
AGCCTGAACTTCATCGTAGACGAATCTCTTCCAGCAGACTATGACGCCCAAAACTCCTCGGTCTCCCAAACCCCTGTCACCGGAACTCCGGCCGGGGGAGCCATCGTTTCCGCCACGGACGGTTTATCCTCACCTGTAGTCGCTAACTCCAGCGGCACATTCCAACTGGTCAGCATCGCCACAGGCACCTGGAGCGTCACTATTTCCAGTGGAATTCTATATACCGACCGCACCAGTATAGCCGTCACCGCCAATACCACCACCCCCTTAGGAACGGTGGGCCTCACCTCTTCCACCGCAAACGGTTATATCAGCGGAAGGGTGGAGGACTCCTCCAACAATCCTATCAATGGAGTCCAGGTGGCAGCTTCTGGAGGTTCCGCCACCACCGCCTCGGATGGAACTTACCGATTTTCTATCGCTACCGGCACTTATGAAGTAACCGCCAACCCAGGAAATACAAGCGCGCCCTCTTACACTTCGGAGATTACGACAGGAGTAGTGGTGAATACAGGTCAGATCACATCCAATGTTAACTTTACTTTGAGTGACGGAGGAAAATTCTCAGGTTTCGCCACCACAAACGGCACGGACCCATTCCCCGGAGTAGTCTTTGACGCCAAATTGAGCGGCACCTCAGAAGGAACTGGTTTGTCCGGCGCAGATGGAAAGTTTCTCATCCCGAATCTGCCCGTAGGAACGTATGAAGTGGATGCTTACGCCCCCAGTGGAGAAGATGTCAGTCCCAGCACAAAAACCGCAAGCGTCGTGGGAGGAACCACCGTTTTCGTAGATACATTCACCGTTTCAGGGGCCTTCGGAAAAATAAAGGGTAGCCTGACAACCGGCGGGAGCGCTCCTATCAAGACAGGAGTTCTAGTAATCGCTTCCACAGCCACCATTTCGGGAACCACCCCTCCCACCATGAACAACAGTCTTCGCTCTGGAGGGATATTTTATTATGCAGGTTCCAGTCTTGCGGACGGCAGCTACTCTATCAGCCTACCTGGAGCCACTTACAATGTATATGCCTGGTACAGCACCTATATTGTGAACGTTGCGACCACCACCAAAAAAAGCGGCAGCGCCACAGTAGCGGCAGGAGGATCCGCCACCATAGACTTTAACTGGTGAGTTATGAAAACAACCGTTTACCAAAATAACATTAAGCTAAAGGGTTACAGTTTAATAGAATTGATGATGGTAGTGGCCATCATAGGCATAGTGGCCAGCATAGGACCCAACCTCATGACTCAGACCATTCGTTTTTTCACTCTCAACCGAGCCCGCATCGAGATCCAAAGAGATGGCCGGACAGCCTTAGATAACATCAATAGAAATCTTAGACAGGCAAAAGCCACCACGGTAACAGTCGATCAGGTCACCAACCAACCTCCCTACTCCCGGCTCATCTTCTCAAGCGTAGACGGCAGAAATTTCATTTTCTACCAGCAAAACAAAACGCTCTATATGGTAGAGGCAGGAAGCACAAAACCTATTACCACAAATCTTAGATATATTGGATTCACCTATCCCAGAACGGACGATTCGAAAATTATCTCCGTGGCCATCACCCTAGAAAAAGATACATACTCCGGAGGGACAAAAGCCCTCCAACTTTCGGTAGAAAAAGTGAGGATCATGAATGATTAAAAAAGAGGAGGGACAAGCCCTTCCCCTGGCCATCCTGCTCATGATGGTGCTGGCGATCCTCATTCCCACGATGGTATGGTGGGTACAACAAGATACTATTTCCAGCGTAAAGCAGAAAAAAAGCACCACCGCATTTCATTTGGCAGAAGCCGCCATTGACAGGGCCCGTTGGAAGCTCCAAGAGACGGGAGCCAACTGGGCCTCAACAGCCAGCGGGGTTTTGTCCAATTACAACTTCGACAAAACCTTTACAGACGTTCCCGGTGGAACCTATGTCATTAAAATATCTTCCGATGCTACCAATAAGAACCGAAGGATAGCGGAGGGGGTAGGCCGCGACTCCTCAACAAATGAGGTGCGTAGGATTAGGGCTGTCTTCGAACAACAAACATTTGACTCTGCCATATGGTCTGGAGGAGATATAGACGTCAATGGAGCCAGCAGCCGGGTCCATTGGGGACCCATACGGGCTCAGAAAAAAATAGAAATGGCTGCTGGAGTTAGATTCCCCAGATTATATTCGAAAGACAAAATTACCCCGGATCCACCTTACTGCGGCAGTCCCACATGTACCAACAAAACGGACAATATACAATTCTGGGCCTATTTCGATGTTCCTCCTAGACCTGAAATTAAATTAGGGGATTTAAAAACCATTGCTCAATCCAGCGGGACCTACTTTACCACATCCCAGGATTGGGGCAATGCCTATCCCGGAGGCTCATGCACGGGGTGCCCGCCGTGGTTGAATGCGGGGACCACGTGGTTTGCTCAAAACGCCATTTGGTACTTCGATTTAGATCCAACAGAGGAACTAAAATTGACAGGATCAAAGTTCATATACGGCACCGTAATCATCACAGGCAAACTCACCCTCCAAGGGGGTGGCAATAGCAGCTATATGATCATACCTCCCCCCGATGCGTGGCGTGAGTACAAAATAGTCGACACAGTGGCTGCGGATGAGTGGTACGGGGATATGGGGGGAGCAATCCCCTCCCCAGTCAGTCCCACATTCGAATTCGGGAAAACACCATGTCCCGCCTACCAAGCGGACAACTGCATCAATGACAAAGTTTCCTTCAGGGGCTTTGTGTACGCCCAGAACGAATTTGACGCAAGCGGGGGTGACCTGGTGCACGGCATGATTATTGTGGATAAAGATGAAGTATCCAATAGTGGAAATATCTTGGTATTCTACGATCCCGGTGCGATCAATAACGTTCCCGTGGGCTTTGCGAGCGTAACGCTTGTGGAGTGGGATGAGGTCCCCGGCGTCTGGCCATAACCCTACTGCTTTAGGTACAATACCCTCTGTGATAAATCAAAGAGGGATTTTTATTGTCGCCGTTATTTTGTTGGATTTGTCTCCAAAAATTTCGTAATATTTTGGAGTATGATCCAACGCCTCATTCAACCCTTTACTTCCGGCAGCTTTTTTCTTTTCGGCGCGCGGGGAACTGGAAAGTCAACGTTTGTGGCCAAGCAGTTCCTGCAACCAACTCCTCCCGGCGATTATCTTTTCATTGACCTTCTCGATCCTGAGCAGGAAGATCGGTACGCTCGAAGCCCAAAACTCCTCGAAAGACAGTTGGCTGCGCGGATAAAACCACCTCAATGGATCGTCATCGATGAAGTCCAGCGGGTGCCCCGGCTCCTGGATATGGCGCATCGACTGATTGAGTCTAAGGGATTTAAGTTTATTTTGACCGGCTCCAGCGCCAGAAAATTGCGCAGAGGCGCTTCTAATCTTCTTGCCGGGAGAGCATTCCTGTACCGAATGTTCCCGCTGACTCAAAAGGAACTCAGAAAAGGGTTTAATCTCTCCGAAGCCCTGCATTGGGGAACCTTACCGCACCTGTTTTC
>JACQJN010000088.1 GCA_016205085.1 Elusimicrobiota bacterium
ACTCAAAGCGGTGGACGGAGTCCATCTGACCCTGCGGGAAGGAGAAATCATCAGCCTCATAGGCCCCAACGGAGCCGGGAAAACTACTTTTTTCAATGTATTGACGGGGATCTACCCCGGCACACAGGGCTCCATCCTATTTAAAGGAGAGGAGCTTCGGGGCCATAAACCCCATCAAATTATCGCCAAGGGAATCGCCCGCACTTTCCAAAACATCCGTTTGTTTGCAAGCATGACGGCTCTTGAAAACGTAATGGTAGGACGGCATTGCCGAACCCAGAACCAAATTCTCCAAACACTGCTCCGAACTCCGGATTTTTACAAACAAGAAAAAGCGATTGAAGAGACCTCTAAAGAACTTCTCACCTTCGTGGGACTGCTGGAGTTATGCAATGAGCTGGCCAAAAACCTATCCTACGGGAACCAAAGGCGTCTGGAAATAGCCCGCGCCCTCTCGACAGAACCCAGTCTTCTCATTTTAGATGAGCCTACGGCCGGAATGAACTCCAAAGAATGCGCGGCCATCGTGGAGCTCATCCGCAAGGTTCAGAAACGGGGCATCTCCATTGTCTTGATCGAACATCAGATGCGGGTGGTCATGAACATTTCGGAACGGGTGGCGGTCTTAGACTATGGGGTTAAGATTGCGGAAGGAACACCCCAAGAGGTGCAGAATAATCCGCAGGTGATCGAAGCCTATTTGGGAAAAGAAGGGACATGAACGCGGAAACACTCATAGAATTGAAAGAGGTTCATACCGTTTACGGGAAGAAAATACGGGCGCTCAAGGGGGTCAGCCTGCGGATTTTTTCCGGAGAGATCGTAACCCTGATCGGCAATAACGGCGCCGGAAAAACCACCATGCTCAAAACCATATCCGGGATTTTAAAACCCGAATCCGGAGAGGTTGTTTATAAAGGCAAATCCATTTTGGGATTCTCCCCCCATCGGATTGCCCGGATGGGAATCGCCCATGTCCCCGAGGGAAGACATGTATTCCCCAGGCTGACAGTCATGGAAAATCTGGAGATGGGCGCCTACTCCAGACGCTCCAATTCCATTGCCGACCAAGAGTACCAGCAGATATTTGAGCTTTTTCCGGTGTTGGGACAGCGCAAAAATCAACTGGCGGGAACTCTATCCGGAGGGGAACAGCAAATGCTGGCCATAGGCCGGGCCCTGATGTCTCAGCCCAGACTCCTGATGCTGGATGAGCCTTCCATGGGACTGGCACCCGTTGTGGTGGATAAGATCTTCGAAATCATTCGAAAAATCAACTCAATGGGAACCACCATATTCCTGGTGGAGCAAAATGCCAAGCGAGCCCTTCAGGTGGCCTTGCGCGGCTATGTATTGGAGACGGGAACCATTCTACTCTCAGAAACGGCCTCAAAACTGCTGGACAATCCCCAAGTTCAGCACGCCTATCTTGGAATCAGTTAATTGAGGTCAATTCCTTTTTTTCTATCTTCTCCACCAAGATGTTCCATTGGGTCTTGGTGAGCGTCACGAACGTCGGGTCCTCTCCGATGCGGACGTTTCCGCCTTCCAGGAACTCGACGCTGGGACAATACTCCGGGTCATACTTGCACAGCACGACTTTCTTCATAAGAACCCTCCTTTATTAAAATCCTCTGAATAGGATTTTGAAAAACTAAATAAAGCCCCAAACCCGTTAAGAAAAACTGACAATAAACAGCCCAAGAATTTCCTGCATAAATGTAGGCTGTGGCCAAACCTTGCAGAAAATTCAAGGAGCTTGCGACAATGACCCCCTCCGCCTGCCTCCTCTCCACATCCACAGAGTAGATTTTATCCAGAAAAAGCCTCAGAGAGCCCTTGGATAAAGTATGCAAGAGACTGGTCCAGGCGATCTTTTCCAGCCCGATCCCCAAGCTCGCAACGGGGTTGATGACGCCGGCCATGACACAAAATCCTACAGATGCGTCGGCCAGAAGAGCCCCGGCATTGGAAACGAATGTGTCCCCCCAGGCGGTAGCCACCCAGGCTTTCAAGCGCGCCATATAGCGCCCCATGAGTCCGAAACCAAACCCCACCGCCAGAATGACCGGATGAAATTTTAAAGCCAGAGAAAAAGAAACGCCGGCTAGAAACGCATTCCAAACTCCCGCAGCGAGATCCCGGATCCCAAACAATCTGGGAGTCAAGTTGAGGGGCGCATAGAGCTCGCCGAAAGCCTGCTCCACATCAGCATCAGAAAAAGGATGTCCTTTGGAAAGAAGCCGTTTTAGATAGTCCCTGCCAAAACCCACGAAATCTCTCTCGGAATAAAAACACCGCTCCTCCAACTGGGAAAACACGCGCACGGGGAAGGAACAACCCAATTGACGAAACCGGATTTCCAAGCCTTTGGCCACCTCAAAAAGTTCCTCGGAACTGCGCCGAACTGGATCTACCAGGATGATGCTTAAATCAGAGGTATGGATGTTCTCAGAACCCAGTTCTTTGATCGCCGTTTTATCGATCACCACCCCTTCCGCTCCGGGATAGGTAGGAGACGGCGTCCTTTTTAAAGCTTGCAGGGGAAGCGCCTGTTTTAAAACAGGATTCAGCTCCTTTTGCCGAATGCGGGGGCCGGAAACCCGGCTTCCCAAGAGGATGAATCCGACTTTATATTGACGCGCCTCCCGGCGCAAGATTTTAAATTGCTGCGGAGAAATTCCGATTAAATGGTGAAGTCGGCCGGAGGCGGTGCGGATCCTGGCGAAACGATACATTCCCTCCCTAATGGCATCCATGACAGCGGCATAGCTGTGGATGCCCGGAGATAAATTAGCCCTCGAAGGCATGAAAACCCTCCTTATAGAAGTCTAAAACTTCCCCCCGCCTCTCACAAGGCCCAAAAGGGTAAAAACCATATAGGTCCAAAGTCCCATACGGACTGGGGGAAGAATAAAATAGAATAGACTTATGCTCTGGGCTATCCTCTATAGCCTGCCACTCTCCACATCCACCCTTCTTATTCCACCCACCCATTATGCCCAGTCGATCTATCACGAGAATAAAAGACATGAATTTAAACTTCCCATCTCTTTAAATTTTGATGGCGCTCCCTCTCCAAACCTATGGCCGGAACCGGCCTGGAGAAAATATACCCCAGGCATCAGCGTTCCCCTCCACGGCAAAATATCCGTCGAGGTGGTGGGAGGAACTATTTTCCAACAACAAGAACGAGACCCCATGCGACCGGTTCTCGCACGCAACCGATTACACGACATCAAGGCATGGGATCAAAAAATTATATTCCAGAAAGATCGCACCTCTCTGGTTTTGCAAATGCGCAAACCCAGATCCTTCGGACTGAAAGAGGCGCAATTGAGCGGGGACTACTTCTGGAGCCCCGTGAAATTCCTCCGCTTGGGACGTTCCATGGATTCCATGCTGGATTTGGTACAAAACCGAAAAGACATTCCCCCGGATGGATATCGCCTGCGCACGGCGGGTCGCATGAATGATTACATTTCCGGAGAAACCGGCTATGAAAGCAGAAGTCAAAAAAACGGATCGACAACCATTTCCTGGAAACGAGCCTGGATGGGCGCCTCGGTTCGCCCTTTAGGCGACAACGATAATAGGACCTGGAACACGAACTTCTTCGGACATATCTACGCGGATCAGAATAATTATTCCCACAACTGGGGCTGGACGGCCGGAATAGGCTATGAAAAACTATTTCTGCGAGGTCTTCCCATTCCCCTGTTTAAGAATTCATCCCTCTTGGAAAAAGCCTGGGGCACCTTATTTCTTGGAAACTCCGCGTTGGGCCACTTCACCATGGGAATGGCCGTAGGAGGATCCGCCAAGATGTTTAAGTGGCTCACCCTCTCCCCGGGGGTCGTCTACCGCTGGATTCCGGAAGAAGGCAAACATTCCTGGGATCACACATTCGGTCTCAAAGTGACCTCCCGGATACTGCTCGAGAAAATCAAACAAAAAACTGGCTCCCAACGAAATGATTAATCATCTTTGGGTTTCATTCCCCTTCTCCCACCATCTCCTTTAGTTTAGCAGCCAGATCATCGGGCTGGCACGGTTTGGCCACATACGCCTTGGCTCCCAAATCCAAAAGAAACTGTATCTCCCCTCTTAGCCGCATCGTCAAGGAACAGACAATTACGGGAATCTTTTTGGTTTCGGGGTTCGCCACAATCTTTTTGAGCACATCGATCCCATTGAGCTCCCCCGCGAGTAAAATATCCAAAAGAACAATATCGGGAGGTTTCTCTTTGAGTTGAACCAAAGCCTCCTCTCCGGTAGAGGCCACCCTGACGGAAAAGCCTCTATTTGTCAATTGTTCCTTGACCAGTTCCAAAAAAACATCTTCATCATCTACCAGCAAAACTTCACGCGCCATACTGAGCCTCACCCGGCTTCGCCACAGGCTTAGAAGCACTGTTTTCCATATTATAATACAAAATTGTGCCGGAACAGACCGCCTCCAGCGGAGGGTCGTCCCAAACTGGTAAATTTGCTTGATACCCAGTTGAAATTTTGTTGAAATCTTCTAATGGCCCAATCTACCGCGATAAAACCATTCTTTTTGAAAGCCTTCCACCGGGAAGCAACTCCACGCCCTCCTGTATGGTTCATGCGCCAGGCTGGCCGTTATATGAAGGAATACCGGAATATCCGAGAAAAGTATTCCATCCTGGAAATCTGTAAAAATCCTGAATTGGCCTGTGAAGTCACTCTCCAACCCGTCCGGAAGCTGGGAGTCGATGCCGCCATCATATTTGCGGACATTCTTCTGCCCATGGAACCCATGGGCATCCAGTTTTCTTTCTCTAAAGGGGAAGGCCCCTCTATTCAAAACCCCATCCGGCAGGCATCGGATATAGAACAACTCAAAATCATCGATCCAAAAGAAGACCTTAAGTCCACTCTGAAGGCTTTGAAGCTGGTACGGCAGGAACTCTCCCCTGAGACGGCATTGATTGGTTTTGCCGGAGCCCCTTTTACGCTGGCAAGCTACCTGATCGAAGGGGGGCATTCGGACCACTACCTGAAAACAAAAGCCATGATGCACCAACAGCCGGATTTATGGAAAAAGCTGATGGAAAAACTGACTCGGGTTACCTCGGACTACCTTTTGGCTCAAGCCAATGCAGGAGCTCAGGTGGTGCAGCTTTTTGACAGTTGGGCCGGTGCATTAAACGCAGACGATTACAGAAAATTTGTCTTTCCCTACTCCCAATCTATCTTTGAAAGACTCAGGTCCTCCGGAATCCCCTCCATTCACTTCAGCACAGGAACTGCTGAATTTTTGGACCTCATCCGAGAAGCGGGTGGAAATGTCATAGGAATAGACTGGAGGATTTCCTTAAAAAAGGCATGGGAAATAATAGGTCACAATGTAGGCATTCAAGGGAACTTGGATCCCTCCTGCCTCCTGGCCCCTATTCCCGCCATCCGATCCCAGATACAAGATATCTTGGAACAAGCCGAAGGCAGACCTGGACATGTTTTCAACTTAGGCCACGGGGTTCTTCCGGAAACCCCGGAAGAAAATCTTAAACTTGTGGTTGAGGAAGTTAAAAAATGGAGACAGTAGGCATACTTTTGATGGCGTACGGGGCAGCTCAATCCTTAGAGGAGATCGAACCCTATCTCAAAGATATCCGGGGAGGAAGACCTACCTCTCCAGAATTAGTGGAGGAGGTTAAAGAACGCTACCGCCGGATGGGAGGAAAATCCCCCCTTCTTCAAATCACCCAGCAGCAAGCTCAAACCCTTCAAACGACTCTCTACTCTCAACTCTCTACTCTCAACTCTACAGGGTTTGAAGTTTTTATTGGCATGCGCCATTGGCATCCCTATATCCAGAATACGATAGGAGAAATTAAAAAACAGGGTATTAAGAAATTAGTGGCTCTTTGCTTAACACCGTTTTATTCTAAAATGAGCGTGGGAGCTTATTTCGGCAAATTAGACGAGGCCATTAAAATTCATAGGATCAAGCTCGAGTTGATTCCTATCCATTCCTACCACGACCACCCCCTTCTATTAGATGCTTATGCCGAGAAACTTAAGCAGACACTAGAACGACTCACAACTCCGGTCAAAATCATTTTCTCAGCCCACAGCCTGCCCCAAAAAATACTTCAGGAAAAGGATCCTTACCCAGAACAGATTCTAGAAACAGCGAGAGCCATCATTCAAAAAATAGAAGGGGAGGGGGCGATCCCTTGGTCCTTCGCTTACCAGAGCCAGGGCAGGACCCCGGAACCGTGGCTGGGCCCCGATGTGGGAGAAGTCATCGAGCAATTGGTCCGAGAAGGTTGCCGCCACGTCGTCTCAGCCCCCATCGGTTTTATCTCAGACCATATGGAAACACTCTACGACAACGATATTCTCTACAAAAATTTAGCTCAATCCAAAGGGATTTCGTTCACGCGAGTCCCATCCCTCAATGCCTCCCCCCTCTTTATACAATGCCTAGCTGATCTTGTCCTATCCAAACTTCGTGTCCACACAGCCTAAAACAATCCTGATCGTTGGAGCCGGAATCACCGGTCTCTCCGCCGCCTACACTCTTGAAAAAGCTGGAATACCCTATCTATTATTGGAAAGCTCCCGCAGGCTGGGAGGCAAGATATACACCGACTCGGAAGGACCTTTTCCCATCGAAACGGGACCGGATTCATTTATCACAGCGAAACCGCAAGCCTACGACCTCTGCCGGGAATTAGGATTGGAAGCCGATCTTTTGGGAACAAACACCGAATCTAAAACGGTTTACCTTCTATCTCGTGGCAAACTGCGCCCTATTCCTGAAGGCATGAGCTTCATGATCCCCACCCAAATTTGGCCTTTCTTATGGACAGACATCCTATCCCTTCAGGCCAAACTTAAGATACTCAAAGACCTCTTTCTGCCAAGAGGCCAGGAGGGAGACGACGAAACCGTGGCTCAGTTTTTTGAAAGACGCATGGGTTCTGAAATAATTTCATCTTTGATAGAACCCTTTCTGTCCGGAGTTTATGCCGGCTCCACCCAAGAATTGAGTGTTCGAAGCTCGCTTCCCCAAATCTATAATCTGGAGAGAAAATACAGAAGTCTTATCCTGGGAATGCTCAAGCAAAGGAACTCCCCTCCTGACAAAAATGCGAAGGAAACTCCCTTCATGACATTGAAAAACGGTCTGGGCACGCTGGCGTACACCCTGGCCTCCCGATTAAAGCCCGCCAATATTCTCCTAGGAACCCGGGCAAAGTTCTTGGCGCGGATAGAAAATGGCTATAGGATGACTTTGGAAGATGGAAGAACCTTGGAAGCCCAATCCATTCTCCTGACCGCCCCAGCCTATGAATCCGCCCGAATCCTCTTGACTCTTGACTCTCAACTCTCCGACTTGCTAAACGCCATCCCCTACGTCTCCTCCGCGACCGTCACGTTCGGGTTTCGCAAAAAGGAAATCTTACACCCCCTCAAAGGGTTTGGGTTCTTAGTTCCCCGCAGTGAGGGCAAGACTATTCTAGGAGCAACGTTCACCTCCACAAAATTTCCAGGCCGCACTCCGGATGAATATACAGTGATACGCTGCTTCATAGGGGGCCACGGAAGAGAGGAAATTCTTCAAAAAGAAGATCATGAAATTTTTGCCGCCGTTTTAAAAAATATCCAGGCAATCCTGGGCATCTCCAGCTCCCCTTTCTTAAAAAAAATTTACCGATGGCCCAAGGGGAACCCCCAGTACACGGTAGGGCATGAGGGCAGACTGAAAGCTATTGAAGAGAGATTAACCCAGCATCCAGGAGTATTTTTGACGGGAGCCGCCTTCCGTGGGATAGGCATTCCAGACTGCATTCGGCAAGGCCAAGAAACCGCCCAAAAAATTATCAGTTCTATGTTCGAAGTTTCCCGACTTAGAACCTAGAACTTAGGACTGCTTTTTTCTGCGGAAGCAAAAAAAAGCCTGTGGCGGTGGCGGGCGATCCAGTCATACGCTTTTTGACCTAACCAACCCATCCCGGGAACATACAACCCAGGAACAAGCCACCAGAGCAGAGGCAGTCTCAGCGCAATGCGTCTGAAGGCATAGAACCCCGCAAAAAGTTTTCCACCTTCTAGATAGTTCAACCTCGCCAAACAAGTTTCTTTGGTTAAATCGGGGTGGAGTTCCTTGGGATTCTCTACCAGGTGCAGGTCTCGCGCATTCAAAACACCAAATAGGTCTAAGCACCGAATCTCATCCAGGCTGGCTCTGCAAAAACCGCACTGGCCGTCATAGAGGAGTAGCCCGCACGGCTCCCCTTGGTTCCGAGACCGTTTTTTTTCTATCCACTCCAGGATAGGAGTAGGATTAATGAAAAGGAGAAATTGAGCCGGAAAAAGAAATAAAAATATGGTGGGGACATGCAGGGTAAAAACGAGCATCAAATGGAATAAAATCACCGAGGGGATTGTCACCCAGCGTAATCTAGGAATGAAAACAAGGATAGACAAAAGAACCTCAAAACATACACAGGATATTCCCAACCAGTAGCACAAATCAGGATGCCCGGCCAAAAAGAGTCTCCCGGGAAAATGCTTCACCACGCTCTCGGCCGTGGAATTCACCAAGTAGTAATAGGGATTCCCCGTGATCCAATTCCCCTCCGCTGTAATCTTATAAAAGGCTGTATAGAAGAATGTGTTGGCGATCTGAAGCTGAAGAAGTCTCTGCAGAAAAAATGGCCTCTTCCTTTTATAAGCTTCCGGATCACCCCGGAAGATAGAATCCACAGAGAAGTAATCTCCATGGTAAGGAGTGATGCACATCAAGAATAAGGTGACCAGGAGAATATCATAGGACAGCGTGCCAATATGCATGGAATTCAAGGCATAAAAGTAGTAACAGCCCGCAGTCATAAGAATACAACTCACCTGAGACCGAAATCCGATAAAGAAAAGGAACCAAAACAGAACAAACCACCCCACCATAAACCACACCAACCAGTCCGGACTCTTCGCCACCCACTCAAGAATGCCCATCGTGAAAAAAGCGGAATTTTTCTCTTTAAAAGCCCAGGAGAGATAGTTGTCCTGGATTTGGAATAAAGTTGGAATAATATGCGCCCCCACGGTAAATGCTACCGCCAACCTAAAGAAGGAAAACCCAATAGATGGCCTTTCTTCCAGGAATGCCCTGTTCCAAAAATACAAAATCTTATTTTCGATCTTTGAGCTTCGCTCTTTGAGCTTTAGTAGGGTGTTCCGCATCGATACGCCTCTTGATACAATTTCTTATTGGGCTCCTTAACAACGGAGGGATAGTAGACCTGAACAATGGAAAAGGTTGGGTACTGTGGGAATTTCCTCCTTAAATAATTACAGAAAGGATAGGAATAGGAAGGATGCAACACTGTGCCCAATATGTTTCTCCGGATATTGTCATAACCCAACCAATGGATATTAAATATCCGGTGCGGATCAATCAAAAAAGGGGTCTGTCCCCTTTTTAAGCCATACACCTCGGCCCTCCCTTCGCCCTCCCCCACATTATAGAACATGATCCAACCCGCCGGAGGAAAAAGGAATTTGAGCTTGGGAAGTTCTTTCCTAAAAAGAGGGTCGAGATAAAAATGTCTTGTGGATTCGTAGTGAAATATAAAAGTCCAAAAGATGACGAAAGCCGAAATAAATATCTTTTTAAAGCGGCTCATTTCGTATAATGGGAGCGTCTCATGACACGTTTCATTCTGCGTTCTATCATTATATCCACTCTTATATTCCCTGTCGAGGCCGTGCGTGGCAAGGAGATCATAGGCCCCTATGTAGCCAACCAATTCTATCCCGCCGACCCCAAAGAGTTGAACTCCATGCTGGATAGCTTCCTTGAAAAAGCTCCCAAGAAAACTTACGAAGGTAAACTTCTGGGAGCGATGGTCCCCCATGCCGGCTATATCTACTCAGGTTCTACGGCTGCGGAAGTATATAAACTCTTGGAAGGAAAAACTTACAAAACGGTCATCCTGCTAGGCACAGGCCACCACTATGGAATAAAAGGAGCGGCCACGATCACCCGAGGAGTTTTTAGGACCCCCCTGGGAGATGTCCCTATCAATACCGATTTGGCCAAACATCTGATCCATCTTTCACCGTTGATCGAGAATAACCTCAAACCTTATAAAGGAGAACATTCCATAGAGGTGCAAATCCCATTCCTCCAAAAAGTGCTTAAAAAATTTACCCTGGTCCCTCTTCTTCTCAACACTCAATATCCCGATATTTCTCAAGCGGTTGGAAAAGCTGTCTCAGAGATAGCAAAAACTCCAGGGGTCCTTATTTTGGTCTCCACGGATTTATCCCACTATCCCGACAAGGACACAGCCAACCTGGTGGACAGCTCCTCATTAAAAGCCCTGCCCCCTTCCATAGAGGACCCCCTCTATTTCTGGCTCACCAACCGGATATTGCTCAGGCGCGGGGGCCCCAAATTGGGAACCACCTACTGCGGGGAAGCAGCGCTCCTAGCTGCGCTCTTTGCTTTTAAGGAATTGGAAGCCAACCAAACCGTTCTTGTTTCCTATACCAATTCTGGGATGTTGGAGAATGGAGATCCCAATAAGGCCGTCGGCTACGCGGCGGTACTTTGGACTAAAAATAAGTCTTTTATCTCTGATCCACATCCTCTGACTTTTACCCAAAAACAAACGCTTCTTAAGCTCGCGCGCCAAAGCATAGAGGACTTTTTAAAAA